>CATPCK010000001.1 GCA_955652655.1 uncultured Ktedonobacteraceae bacterium
CAAGCTGGATATTAAAATATGTACAGCGGAATGTCAGTGCTGCGCTATTTTTGTCATCCATAAGAGAGAACTGGAGAATGTGCAATGAGTTCACCGAGCCGTATCTGTCCTCAATGTGGTATCCCTCTGGCTTCAAATGAGGTGTTTTGCAATAACTGTGGTGCACGCTATACTGAGCAAGCCGTAGGCGAACCGGCACAATACGCCAGTTCTTCATCTTCACCATCCTACAACAGTTCTCCTTTCGACAATACCGATTATGGATCAGCAAGGCAAAGTTCTTCACCAGCTGCCTCCTCTCCTTCAACTGGGATTCCAGGGGTGTACGGGCAACCATCACAAATGACTAACGGATATAATCGGGCTCCTTCCAGGAAAAGTCCGAATAGAGGGTTTGTTATCGGGATCATCCTCCTTCTAGCATTAGTGGTTGGGGGAGGTATTTTCTTCTTTGTAAAAAGCAAGGGTAGTAACTCAAATGTAACGGGCAATGGATCAACGACTGTGCCAGCGAGAAGCGCAACGACGGCCTCTACCTCAACGCCTCTGTTTTCTGATAATTTTGCGGATAACAGTAAAGGTTGGGGTCTCGCGAGTTCATCTGGATACAGCAGTACCATTAGTAATAATATGATGACTCTGGCCGATTCCAACCATAAAATCTTGGATATGGCCATACCTACAGGTAATAATGCTCCAGCTACTTATGGTGATTTTGAAGTATCGACGACCCTGACACTGTTGAAAGCCGATCAAAATGATAGCGCAGGACTCTACGTACGAGGTGATAGCAATCTTGGTCAGGGCTATTTCATTGATATATTTGGCGATAATTCGTTTGATATCGTGAAGATTTTTGCGGATTCCAGTAAGGATACATTCCTGGTGAGCCCTACCAATTCTCCTGCAATCAATCCTGTTGGGCGACAGAACAAGTTGACTGTTGTGACGAAAGGATCAAAAATAGTGGTGCTGATAAACAACAAGGTAGTGAGTTCAATAAGTGACACTAACAGCTACGCCAGTGGTACTATCGAGCTTTTTGTTGAAAATGGTCGATCCTCTAACGGAGCACAGGCCTCCTTCAGTAGCGTAGCAGTCTATCCTGCACCAGGCCAATTGCCAGCTTGATAGAACTTTTTTGCAGAAAGTAAACGTGAACCAGCAATTTTGTTGTTGATATTTAAAATCATGGACATGAATACAAAGCCCTCTCTATGCTAAGCAAATATAAACGTAAAAGCGTCATTGTTGGATTAATTATGGTTTTCCTCTGTTTATTACTACTGGCAGCAAGCGGTACTATCTTTTTTTTCATTCAGCAACAAGCTGGTAAACCGACCAGTAGCAATCGACATACAGCCACTCCAACGGTTATGATGACTAAAATTGCGAGATCACCAGGCGTTCCCTTGGTAGATCAGCCTTTGTTCTTCGACAATTTTGCCAATAAAAGCAAAGGTTGGTCTCTGGGAAATGCGCCTGGTTATACACGCATGATTGCTAATAGCACACTGACGCTTGCTAATTCCAACCATAAAATTCTTACGGAAAGCCTGCCTACGGATACTATTTTCACTGATTTTATGGTCACAGTGTCCTTTACAATTGTAAAGGCTGATGAAGATGATAGCGCTGGGTTGTATGTACGTGGCGATAGTAACCTCGATCATGATTATCGCATTGATATTTATGGAAATAATACTTATGCTATTAGCAAAGAGTTACTGAATACGAACAAGACTCCACTAGTTAATACGCTCGTAAATCCCTCAAGCACCTCTGCGCTTCACCCCTCAGGTCAGCAGAATACTTTAACTGTGATGATGAAAGGCCCTTTACTGGTACTACTTATCAACACCAGGATAGTCAGTTCGGTGACTGATAACGATTATACTGCTGGCCAGATAGCTCTTTTTGTACAAAATAGCACAACATCAAGCGGAGTGAAAGCCTCTTTTAAGAGTATAGTTGTATACCCTGCACCAAAGAAACTGCCATCCGCTAATTGATATCCATTTCGACCCTCGTAAAGTGGACACCGTCTCGCGTGACCGCAGCAAACTCTTCCGTGAGGCTGCATCTCGTGGCGCTCCCCAGGCTCGACAGATCGCAGACCGCTTTCATCTACAACAGAATTTGGCCGAGGCGCTCCAGGACTTCTTTCGCCACCATAAGCGGGTACTCAAATCCTGGAGTCCTCCCATTCTTATTGAAGCGACTGCCCGGGCTCGCTGTTACCCAAGGTTCATATTCTCAAAAAGAAACTATTACATAAATACTATAATGGTGATGATGTGGTAGTAAGTGGGGGAGGGAGATCTATCCTCCTTATTTTCGTAGGGGCATTGGTTGCGGCCCTTTGCACGTAATGATCGGGGAGGAGCCCGTGCCGGAGTGAGAGAGGGCATATGGGCACATACTCAAAACTCGCGTCAGGAGTCAGAACTTTCACGGGAGAGCCAGGCGGCTCATCGAGCGTTTCGGAACGCGAAGCCTTCCAGGTCGGCGGGTATCAAAAAGGGCTTGATTCGGCCCGAGTTTTGGAGTATAATAGGGTTACCAAACACATATATTGTTAACCCATTTAGACGTTATTTTCTGGAAGGAAGAAAATTTTGTGGGCAGAGGCAAAAAACCTCTCCTGGATTCACAAGGAGAGGACTGACTATCACTTTTCGGCACTGAAAGCACAATTAAGAAAAAGAGAAGCAATTATGCATAGAGATCTCCCTGCTCATTCCCATGAAGCACGTGAGGAATCCACACCGCGGACGGTGATCGTAGCGCGAGATCGGGCTAC
>CATPCK010000002.1 GCA_955652655.1 uncultured Ktedonobacteraceae bacterium
TCCCAATTCCAGGAGTATGCGGTCCAGGACGAGCGCCGGACCCAGTCGGATCAGTGCATTGATAGATCGCTCAACGATAAATTTTTCCCTGTCGCTCAGGGGCGCAATCAGGGGCTCTACCGCAGCCGGATGCTGGGTGCCACCAAGGATGTTGATAGCTGCAACCCGTAGGCGCATGCTTTTGCCGGGAGCGGGTCGGCTTAGTTCACCAGCGTAGACTACGGCGTCCGCACCAAAGCGGCTTAAAGCACGGCTCAGACGTTTTACCTGCTCCTCGTATGGTAGGGCATCGGCGGTATCGGACAAGTAAGAGAAGAGCAACTTGAGCACGATGGTCGTATCCAGTAGCACGAAAAATTCCTCGACGCCTTCAATGGGCAAGAGGAGTATCAATGAGCGGTAGATTTCCTCCGCCCCTTCATCGTAACACTCCTGAAGGAGATGTGCCAATTCCTCGCGTGCAGCCTGATCACGCAAGACACGTGCTACTATTGCCGCGAGGCGGGGAGGTAAAGAGTTCTCTGGCTGGACAACAGCTTGTGGAGGTGACCATGCGACGCCGAGGCATACCAGGCTCAATGCCAGAGCTTCTATTAAAAAAGGAGATTGATTGCTGATAGAGCTTTGTGCATCACTTCCCTGGAAGCTTCCAGGGATAGCCAACTGCTCGGCTAACTGCATTGGCGTCTCTAAAAGGCCAGCATAGAGCGCAATTGGCACACTCCAGACGGTAGCATTTTCCAGCAACTCCCCGGGAATGGTGGCGGGCGAAAGAGAAGCTCCTCCTGTACTATCACGAGTAGATGCCAGGAGATACTCAGCGGCAAAGTAGTCCGCGATCAATTCATGACGAAAACTGAGAATGCCCCCTGAACCAATTTCTATCAGTGTAGCCTTCTGAGCAAATTCGAGGAGTTGAGCCAGCGTTGTAGGGTCGTATTCCTGCTCTGCGGAAGATGAAGCGGGAGCCGGGTGGTCTTTTAGCCATTCCAGTAGCTCGCCTGCGTAGTACTCGATGTATTCTTTCTCCCCCATTTTGCCCTGTGCGGCTGGTAGTTGTATGCAATCTATGTCATTTGTCCAGCGAGCGGCCCAGGCAATGCTGCTCAGGAACTGTAGTACATCACTTTGTGGCGGGGGAGCTTTCTTCCATTCTGGCCGCCTCTGTTCGCGCTGGATTAACTGCGCCACATACTCCCGCAGTAGACGGCCACGTGTATCAAGCTTCCTGCCACGCTCCATGCCGATCTTATCAATGATCTCCAGGAAGGAGAAAAGCATGAGAGGGTTGCTGCATAGATAACGCAAGCGGCTGGTCAGAAGCACCTGCATGATCTGCCCGGCGGTGTGTTGCCATTGGTCGCCTTGAGCTTCAATATACTCTTCGACGAACTCGCGCACCTGTTCGAGTTGCAGTGGGTAGATTATCGCCCAATCTATATGGCCCTCGTTTACCAGTTGTTCCAGTTCAGGCAATCCCGTATGATACCCTTCGCGGCATGTTATGACGAAACGGTTTTGCGTCATAAGCAGCATCTCCGCCAGTTCTCTTCCAACGGCAGCGCGGTATCGTTGGTCGACTTCGTCCAGACCGTCACAGAGGAATAAGATGCGTCCTTGCTGTATCAGCTTGTTCAGGTAGGGTCGAAGATGACGTGTACCCTTGAGGTCTCCCTCGTAGATGAAATCAAGCAGGGTTACTTGCTGTACTAACGCTTCTGAGAGAGCGGCCTGATCGTTCGAATGATCCTGCTCAGCGATGATGGCTTGAGCCTCGTTATGCGACTTGATGAAGGTGCTATAGTTTTTCAGCGGGAGATATACAGGAATTCTATATCGACCACGCAGCAGTGCTCTACGCTGCTGTAGGGCAAAGAAGCGGTATTGTTCTAACGTGAGCGTCTTCCCAGTTCCTGCTGCTCCCTCGAGCAGTAGGGATGCCTCTTGCGGAAGTTCTACCAGTTCAAGAAGAGAAACACTCTGCCCATCATTAGGTAACTGCGGATCGGGTGAATGCTCATAGTAGGTTACTGGCGTCTTATACATATGAGCAAGGGAATCGAGCTGCGTATACGTTTTGCGATATGCTTCCTGCTCCTTTTGGACATCTCGTAGATACGCTCGAAGAGCGAGTGGTCGGGCCACAAGAAAGACTACAAGTGTTGCCGCGACCAGTTCAACGAAAGGAACCAGGAGCAAAAGAGGCATATGCATGGGAAGGGCAGCCAATATTGAAAAGGAATTGGCCCTCTTATTTCCAAGGATATTGGCAGGGTTGAGAAACCAGATACTAGCTAACTCAATAGCGGTAAGTAGTAGTGTAATAGCGATTCCTATGAGAATGCTACGGAAAAGGCGAGAAGAAACCATACGATGTGACAAATTTCTATGTGAATTGGCTGAAGATACGGGATACTGTGTAGTTGCCATGCTGTTATGGCTGCCTTTCAGTGAATTTGCAGTTCCATAGTAGCGATAGTATATCCCACTCGACTAATACAAACAAGTATTTACAACAGGTGACGCTTGTGACAATGTGTCAGAGGGACGGAAAAAAGGTAATTTTTATTGTCGCGCTTATTTCGTGACGTAATCCATAGAATTTTTGTGAAAATTGTGCTTTACTCTAAAAGGGCTAGGATACTTGTATCCTTTTTTCGTGAGAGTTACAAGCTGCTCTATATGCTGTTCTAAAATAGTAGACTTTATTCGTCACCTAATATTAACAGAAAAATAGTGTCACTACCTGAAAAGAGGCGTTTTGTATGAAGCATCCTGGCCGCTGGTTCTCTAGAGAACATGAAAATAATGAAGCTTTTGCGCCCGTCAGAACAGCTCAAAAAGGGTTGATCTCACGGGGAAGGGCCATAGTACTCGCCTCCTTTCTTGTTGTTGTAATTATCAATGCAGCCAACCTGGGTTCGTCACAATTTATTGGTACACAGGGATGGGCCTTTATTTTAAGCGGTGCAGCTACTACAAGCGGCCATAATGTGCTGAAGGATGTTGCGAACCAGTTTCGCCACACTTCCACA
>CATPCK010000003.1 GCA_955652655.1 uncultured Ktedonobacteraceae bacterium
ATACTCTACTATGTGTTGGAGGATACGCTCCAGGCTCAGGCGGTACTGCTCAGGAAACCAGTAGGTAAAACGCTCTTCTGCCATCGCGGAAGCAATGTTGATAGAGGTAATAGCTTCTATTTCTTCCGGTGTGAGATACCTTCTCCCCACGGGAGGAACAACATCAAGCTGCTTGTCTAGCTTATGCCATAGCTTATCAAGCGCGCAAGGAGAAAGGGGGATACACTTGGCGCGACTGATGAAAAGCGCGACCTGGCTGATGTCGCATCCCCAAAACCGTCTTCCTAAACGCAGAGCCTCGATGCCGGTCGTTGCCGACCCAAGGAAAGGGTCGCCGACTAACTCATTGGGAGCAGAATAAGCATCGATAATGCGATGAACAAGTTGCGGGATGAATTTGGCGGGATAGCGGTGATAGCCATGCGGCCCCCATAAAGTCTCTTCCCGTTTCAAATGTGCGAAGGTCCAATCTTCAATCACCACCGTCAGTTCCCCCTCCTGCTGCATGTTATCCCTGGAATATCTCTTTATGAGGGTTATACAATCTCTCGCAATAGCAGTGTACCTGAGCGCAGGTGAATTGACAAGTATAGAATAGCGGATAGTGGAAATTAGTAAAGAGGTGATAGAAGCCAACCCTTCCAAATGTCAGCAGTTAAATAGGCCGCGCTTGCCCCAGTCCCATCGAGGTTTTGTAGCCTATGCCGCAATAGAAAGCTAGTTGGGCTAAGAGCAGAAGTTGTTGGCGTACAGTTAAGGGTGCCTCCAGTGTCGTGGCCTCGTCTGGACCACGCAGGTGATAGGTACAGTTACCCACAAAGCCTGGTTGTAGATGGGTGGTAAATTTGACCTGGTGTGTTTTAAGTTCATAGTCCGCTATGATCATGCCGTCATCCTGGATGTACTGCTCGATACGATCTTTCTGCATGACATGAACAAGGTCGGGCGGAGCCATGTCCTCCCAACGCCTGGCCAGGCCTGGAAAGACGTATTGTGGTAAGGGCAATCGTGCATGGTGGGCACCGTAATCCTTGCTCCTGGCACTTGTGCGGTTGAAGGTCGTCAATGAAGCAAATTCCAGTTTCAGTGGCTCGACACGGCCTGATCTGAGGGTTTTTGCTTTCTCTACGAGGGTGGGTAGTGAGGCAAAGCCCGTCCAGCCGGTCGGATCATCGTTGTTGATGATGACTTCTTCGAGAGTAAAGCGTTGTTTGCCTATTTGTATAAAGGAAGGCTTATCGGCCCCCATTTCTGGGGTGTTAAAGTGCATCAAGGTGCTGTAAAACAGCGGGAATAGTTCGCCGAGCAGTAGAGTGATGCGTATTGTGTAGGTTTTGTCGGGATCTAAGGGTAGGTGTATATTGTCGCGCTCAGCATCCAACATGCGCTGTGCTGGCAGATGAAATTGCAGGCTTGAGCATGTGAACAGCCTTCGCTTGTTGCCTTCGTGAAGGAATGTCCCTACGTCTGGCGCGTCATTCCTCAACCAGTGCAACAATGCGCCGTGAACCAGTTCGCCTGAGAAGGCCATGAGAGTGCCACGCTGCAGCGGGCGCAATTTTAAAAGGATAGCGTAGAGCTTGGCGGGAGCGGTGGAGGAGTATGGTGTGTTCATGAAGCAATTCCTTTCACCTACCAAAAAACGTTGAGTGAACGTGGCGATAAAACTGATCTCGATAAAGAGGCCCACAGCCACCTCTCATGCTGCCAATGCTGTTACTGGACCGCCTGGCGACAAGAGACCAGGCAGGCGCCTGTGGCAAAGAAATCAGGAAATTTACCCGGTAACTGTAAGGGATGTAAGATTCTCTATTTATCACAATTTTCATCATTACCATATATAACGGTACACAAGGACACACTCGATTTACTAGCACTTTCTACCTATACTATAGACTTTTTCCCGAAAGAAGGGTATTCTGTTAGAAAAGCGCTTCTATACTGAATGTTTGGGAATAGCGTCGCCAGGGTTATACCTCACTACGCGCGAGTATACTATGATAGCCTTATTCTGTGGCGGATAGTAAGCAGCGATCCAGGCAACACCCAATTCCTTATAAAGACGTACTAATGCAGTCATTAGCCAGGATGGCATACTACCATCGATGATAAGCCCGATATCTGTACGAACTGGCGGAAAAGGTAAAGGTTCTGGATGAAAGTACTCAAGATGCTTAGGCAGTATATTTATCGAAAGCACTGTCACATACTGATAAGTATGAGTTTGAACAAGTACCTCTGAAAACTGAACATTACTGATTTCGAGGGGAACAGGCTGCATCCATCCAAACTGTTGGCGTGGGTTAAATTGATAAAATGGTTGTGGATCTGCATAGACCAGTAGCGCAGCGTAAAGCCAATGAGGTCCCACTCCGTACACTGACATTGGAGTATGTTCAGGAATCCTGGCTAGAAGAGGCGTAAGCATGTCAGTTTCCCACCTGGTTGTTGAGGGAGCAATAGTAGCTAACGCTTCATCAAGGTCTATTACTAACTTCGTTGGAGCCTTCTCAAAGAAGACGTTTTTTAGTTCTCTGGGAAAAGAAGAGTTGAACAGTGTAGCAATATGCTTAACAAGTGCATCGAAAAGCGGCCCTTTTGCTGCTGTAGTATCATTCCGTACTAGTCCAGTGAGTATTCCAGTCAAGATGGGAGTTTGAGAAGATATAGTGGAGGTACCTACAAACTGAGAGTATAGCTGAGCGAGTGGTGAGAGGCCGCTCTCCTCTATCAAACGTAACCATAGTTGAGTATAATCTTCTTTATCGGCGCGGAGGAGTAGCAGTGAATGGGTACACTGGCGCAGTATGCACGCTTGCGACTCTTTGGGGCGTCCACCTATATCGACAAGGAGAGGAAGACAGCGATGTTCCAAATCAAGGCAGATGCGTTTTACAAAATCATCTGACCAGTCTCCTTTGACACGGATTTGACTGACCGTCTGTTCATCGCTTTCTTGTGACCAGTTGCCTTCACCATCGGGGCAGGCACGAATAGTATGATGGGGAATACCCTGCTCACGTAATGCGTGTGTCAGGCTATAGAGCAAGACAGATTTACCTGCGTGAGGTGGCCCGCCGATTAATACAGCGGGCAAAGTGGGTACCTGGTTGACCATTGATTGATGTCCTCCTGTTTATTGATACTGAGTCAGATAGGAGCGTCCTCGTGCCGGAACATACACACATATTGCTGGCAACCCTTGGAGGGCAGCCGCAGGTGGTTACGTTTACACTTGATCTCCTGCTGAGAGATGGTTTTCCTATAAGCGAAGTTTTTGTTATCCATCCGAAAGCATCAGATCCACGCTTACAACACTCGTTAGCCTGCCTGAGAGAACAGTTCATCGGTGACCGCTATCACATTGATGGACGTACCATCAATTGCCATTTTGATGCGCGAGTCCTGCGGCTGAATAACAATCCAATGGAAGATATTCTTGACGATGTTGGCGCTGTTGGTGCACACGAGACCATTTATCACCTTATTCGTGAACTGAAACAACAACGTCAGTGTATTGTTCACCTTTCTGTCACAGGTGGCCGGCGTATCATGTCTTTGCTCGCCATCTCTGCCGCGCAACTCAACTTCAAACATACCGATCATATCTGGCACATCTATACCCCCAGGGAATTCAGGCAACGAGCTGATGAGGGGGCGACCATGCACGCCTCCCCCGAAGACGGTGTACGCCTTTTCACAGTGCCTTTCGTTCCCTGGGGCAGCTATTTTCCAGGGCTACCACAGTCATCCGATAGCAGAAGCCAGATGGATCCTCAAGAAATCGAGAGCTGCACTCGCGTCATGATTGCACTGACAGAGAGCCAGAGAAAGACACTCCAGTCCTTTGCCAGGGGTCTCAACCGTAAGCAAGTGGCTGAAGAGCTACATATCTCACTCAAAACTGTTGATGCGCATAAAACTGTAATCTATCAGAAATGTTGTGAGGTATGGAATGTGCCCTCCAATGAGTCGATAACGTATCACTTCCTCAAGGAAAAGTTCGCCAGGTACTTCGACAGTGTTGAGTATACTACCCCGCGATAAGAAATACATTGGAGGAAGTTCTATATTTTTGGGGTAGAAGTTCTAATGCGCTTTAATGGCTGTGATGTTATGCTCGATGAGCACCACTTGATGGTTGTTTTAGGAGAGAGAAAGGATTGTTGGGACGATGGAATATCTTTTTATGGTCAGTATTGGGCCTGTTCAAGACTTTATAGCGAGCGCACGGCGCACGCGTGATCTAGCGTTTGGTTCGTGGCTCCTAAGCGAACTTGCAAAGGCTGCTGCTCAGGAAATCACCAAACCAAAGGAGAATATACTAATTTTCCCTGCACCACAAGACGTTAAGGAGCTTGATCCTAGAACTCAATTGAATGTCGCCAATAAAATTATCGCAGTTATCAATCAATCCCCTCAAGGAACGAAAGAAACAAAAGGAATGGGAGAGAAAGTACGCGAGGCGATTTATGAGCGGCTTAACACCATCAAAAACTGGGCATACACTAGCATGCAAGATTATGACGAACAGGTAGCTAAAGCTCAGGTTGATGATTTGGTAGAGTATAGCTGGGTTGCCCTACCATTTGATGGTACTAACTATGCAGAAACTCATAAGTCTCTGAAAGCACTAATGGCAGCACGCAAGAACACACGAAACTTTTCTAAGGTGACATGGAATAGCAATCAGCCTAAGTCGTCAATTGATGGACAGCTTGAGAGTGTCATACCAAAGGATAAATATCCAGACAGAAATGATTTAGAGGGAGTAAGGACAGAGAAAGTAAAATTCCTTTATAAAAACTACGGTGCAGGTCCAGCAGAGCGATTATCAGGAGTAGATCTCCTCAAGCGCAAAGGTTCATTTCAATCGGCATCAGGGTTTCCCAGCACCTCTCACATGGCGGCAATTTCTTTTTTGCAACGACTAAAAGCTATGAATGTTGCTGAAAAGACAAAAATCCAGGAAAAGTGGAATGAGTATATCAAGGAAATTAAAAATATCCCAGGTTTGCATATTGAGGAAGTCCCAAAAAAGTACACAGCAGGGGTAGATGCTATTATTGGGGATTGCGATGGCTCACTACTTTTTGGAGAGCGGCTGGTTGACATGGTAGATACTGGCTATAACAAGGAGAGTATGGCCGCCAAACTTAAACCAGCACAGGAAGCATTGCAACGATTCTTCGATGGAGTCAAAGTACATCCCAATCCCTACTACGCTATTCTGCGTGCTGATGGTGATCGTATGGGTAGAGTAATTGATAATCAGGCAGAACAGGGAGAGAAACAACATCAGGCTTTATCAAAAGCTCTCAATACATTTGCTGGTAGCGTTCGTAAGATCGTGGAAGAAAAGTATCAGGGAGCGTTAGTCTATGCTGGAGGTGATGATGTGCTGGCTCTCATGCCCCTACATACTGTGCTTCAATGTGCAAAAGAGGTAGCAGACAATTTTCGCAAAGAACTGAATGAATTCAAGGATGACAAAGGCGATTCACCTACACTGTCAGCCGGTATTGTCATCGTTCATCACCTATACTCCCTACAGGATGCGCTTAGACTCGCACGAGATGCTGAGGACAGGGCAAAAAAAGTTTCCGGTAAAGATGCTCTGGCAATCACAGTCAGTAAGCGAAGTGGTGACGACTACACGATTGCAGACAAATGGAACAACCTGTATAGCCATCTGGAACATTTAATTGATTATTCTTATAGCGGCGCAATTCCAGAAGGAACGGCCTACGAGTTGCGAGACATGGCATTAAGACTTGCAGTGCCGGATGTTCATCCCGATTACACGACTGTTCAAGAAGTAATACTTGCAGATGCAAAACGCATCCTGGAACGCAAGATGCGCTTTGCAGAACGAAATCAGAAAAAGAATAGCGAACAAACGAAAAAAATATTAGTCTTGCTGCAAGATAGACTTGGCATTGCTCAGGAGCATGATGAGGATGAGTCCACCGAGACTGTCACAATAGATGTAGCTATCGATCAATTCATCAACGAACTCATTATCGCCCAGACACTTGCTGATGTGAAAAAATTGACAGAACCAAAGAAGGAGCAGAGTAATGGAAATCTGGCTCATTGAACCACATGACCCGCTGATTGTGCGCGATGGAAAACCATTTGGCCCTAATTCCGGAGCACGAGCAACAACACTTCCCTTCCCATTCCCTTCAACAACAACTGGAGGAATCCGTTCAAGAGCAGGCATGAGCAAGGATGGCATTTTCGACACTAACCAGATTTCACGGGTTAAGACTATCAAGGTACGTGGCCCGCTTTTGGTTCAACTATCAGAAGATGGAAATGGCATTACAGTGAATGAGTGGTTAGTTCCTGCTCCCGCTGATGCATTATTGTTTGAAACAAAACTATTATCAGATAAGCAATCTAGTAACGACAAAGAAGGTCTGATCAGGCAACTTATTCCAAGGAAAACACAACAATTTGCTAATGGTGCAGAAACTGACTTTGACTCCAAAGGTGAAGATGCACTGATGCTGGTAGGGCTACCTGAGAATGAGGACAACCTGGGCAAGCCGCACAAAAAACCCCCGCTCTACTGGTACTGGAATGTCTTTGAGAACTGGTTACTCGATCCATCTCGCTACGACGGAGGAGTAGTAGCATTATCCAGATTAGGACATAAGGGGCCAGAACGTGAACGCCGTCTACATGTGAGTATCGATGCTGAGAAACGGGCAGCTAAAGAAGGTGCGCTCTTTGAAACATCCGGCTTAGAGTTTACCCATGCGGGTAAAGGTCAGCAATGTCTCAGTGAGGCGCAAAGGTTAGCATTAGCTATTATAGTAGGCGAAGATAAAGATACACAGAATACGATACGTGGAGGCATTACAGGTTTTGCCGGTGAACGCCGCATTGTAAGCTGGCGAAAAAGTAATAGTACGCTTCCAACCTGTAATTTAGACTTAAAAGAGGCGATTAAGGCGCAAAAAGCATGTCGTGTATTTCTTCTCACACCAGCCTACTTCAAAGAGGGATATCGTCCAACATGGTTGCTTGAGCCAAAACATGGAGTAAAATCAAAATTAGAAGCCATAGCTATACAGCGCCCCCAGGTCGTCTCCGGTTGGAGACTGGAACATCCACCAGGACCGAAGCCAACGCGTCGCCTTGCCCCCTCTGGAACAGTTCTTTTCCTCACACTTGAGGGGACACCCGAAGCTATTGAAACATGGGTTGACAACATCTGGATGCATTGTATAAGCGATGACGAGGATAATAAAGAAAATAGTGATAATCCTGAGCAATACCGCAATGATGGTTTTGGTCTGGCAGTAGTAGGAACATGGCCTTCTGAATCAGAAGAGATACAGGAAGGACAGGAATCATGAGAAAACAACCAGAGATTTCTCCACAAAATGTCACGGTCACACCACAGA
>CATPCK010000004.1 GCA_955652655.1 uncultured Ktedonobacteraceae bacterium
CTATGGAGGGGCGGCTACGGTAGGCTCACAGATATTCTTGCCCTGCTCCGATTGACTGCGGCAGGTTTTGCTCGGCTCCGATCATCGTTTAACCCAGGGTTGGCATGCGCCCGGGCAGGTGAGCGGGTCACCAATTGTTGGTGGCCATACCGTCTATAGCCTCGATGGCAATGGCACGCTTTACGCCCTCAATAGTCAGACAGGTACAGTGATCACAACCATATCCGTGGGTTCGACCTCACGCTTCGCAACCCCGACGCTGTTTGGAAATCACGTGTTTGTCGGCACTATGTCGGGGGTAGCCGCGGTCACCATTTCATGAACCTGGCGGCTCTCTATTAACCCGATGTACACAGTTTCCATATTACTTACCAATACACGGTTCGCAATAATGTCCTTGTGGTATTGTGGGGTTGGCAGCCTGCGATTGTCATCCTCGCAACACCATAGGAAGCAGGGCTATTCCAAAGTCAGCAAAGCGAGGTTGAAAGGGACGGTCCGCCCTTTTCAACCTCGCTTATTATGATTTTCAGGCGTGCCGCCGCAGGCGGCGCATGAGAAAAGCATTGATTGGAATCACCGGATACCCTTCAGGAAACTTCGCCCTCTACGCCTCCGGACAATTAACTCCCAGGTCTATTGAGATGCGAGGACCGGCTCTGACGCTATAGTTTCATCCGGCGCGCCTGGCGTTCGGCGGCTCCTGAGACGCAGCAGTAAGGCACAGGCATAGAAGACGATCACCGGGATCAGCAGCAGGCGATAGCCCATCACCATGCTGAAGTACTCCAGTCCGCCTCCCACCATGATGCCCAGCAGGTTGGAGGCGAAGGCAATATCCGCCGTTTCACTATCGCGAAACGCATTCGTGAAGATAATGTTGGCCAGAAACACCGGAGCGAAAGCCAGGACGCTTGCGAGAATGTACCTGAGAATGGGGTTACTCAGCAGCAGCGCATTGGGCGGCAAGAGGATATTCAAAAGGAGTACCCCGAACAACAACAGGTAAAACACGCTAATGCGCTTGAACTTGAAGCGCCTGTTGACCAGGATCGCCAGCAGCACACTGCTCAGGATAGCGAAAAAGACCAGCGAGTTTACCAGCCAGGTGCTGCCGAAGAGCAGCGAGAAGGTGGTCAGGCTTTTGACTTCGAGCAGCATAAAGGCCATGCCCAGGAAGAACATGTGCCAGTCAAAGCGGCGCAGCGTCTTGCGAGGAGCCAGCGTCACCGTGCCAAGCAGCGCATAGAGCGCCACCATCGCCAGGCCGAGGAGGTAAATGGTTGGGAAACTGCGATCTTGCAGGTAGAGGAAGGGCCAGTCGTCGGTGGCCGGTGTCACCGGGCTCAAGGGATAATAGCCCTGACCGAGAGTGCGCAGGGTGGTAGAACCCGGAGGCAACGGCTGCTCATGATAGGGACCAAACTCACCTTTGGGCAGCGTGGCCAGCCGCGGCCCCGCTATAATCGCGGCGGCGCGTCCCGTGCCGCCATAGGTCGTCACCAGTGGCTGCTGGTGGAAGACATGGCCCATCATGTTGGCCAGTTTCTGAACCAGCCAGTCCAGCCGGTAGTAGTTGTACAGCACCACCACCCCGTTCCTGCTCAGGTGCGTCTGCGCGGCTGCAATAGCGTCCTGCGTGAGCAGGAAACTTTCCAGGCGCAAACTGGTGTTATTCGAAGTGAGTGTCAGGGAGTCGGGCAAGGCGAAAATAATCAGATCATAGTGCTCGGTGGTATTCTGCAAGAAACTGCGGCCATCGTTGATGACTACATGCACGCGCGAGCTGCTGTAGGGTTTATCCGGGTGGAAGCGAGCGCCAAGCTGCTGGATGGTGGGATCAATCTCGACCGCCGTGATCGAAGCGACGCCATACTTCAAGGCGAAGGCGGTGTCAGAGCCGGTTCCGGCTCCCAGAATGAGCGCGTGGTGGAACGACCCGCTGCCGAATATCTGGTAGACCTCTTTGTAGAACGGCTCCCTGTACTTCCCGGGAACCATCGCCTGGTGACCGGTGCCGTTTACATCGACAAAGTAGCCACTAGGAACGGCGGGACGGAGGATAATTTTATAGTATGGTGACCAGTAGGCGCCGACCTGGAGCTGTCCCACCTCGATGAGCGTGGCAGCCAGGACGACTGCGACCAAAAGCACCGTGCGTTTCGCACTGAGCAGCTGCAGGAGGGCACCCAGGATGGAGAACCAGGCCAGCGGCGGCAGCGAGAAGTAGGACATCGCGGAGAAAGCGGCGATTCCCGCCAGGCTGCCGATGATATCATAGGTGTACGCTGTCAGGGGATTTAGCTGGGAGAATAACTGACCGAAAGAACGAGCGAGGGGAATAAAGCAGAGCGTCACCATGCCGAAAATGATGTGCAACACCAGAAAGTTTTCTGCCTGAGCGCTCTGCTCGTCGGCAAGCCCAAAGTAGAGCACCTGCGTTGAATTGATGAGAAGCTCGAACTTCATTTTCGCAATGATCACGACCAGCAGCGCCAGCAGGAGCGGGAAGGGGGGAAACCAGAAACGCTGGCGACGCGCTGAGAGCATGCCCAGGCCGATGCCCAGGAACGAAGCCAGCAGGAGAAAGTTGTTAAAATAACTCAGGTAGCGGACGTAAGACGGGATCCAGCGAATGCAGAGCAATTCGAAGAAGAGCATCGTGAAGGAAACGAGGAACGTGCGCGCTCGCTTATCGGCGATGAACGGATGTGTAGGTGTAAACCAGTCCAGGAATTTAAATAGGGCCGCGATGATTTTTTTCAGCCGTTCAACAAAGGCGTTGTCCGTTGATAACGAGATACCTTTCATGATATCTGCCTTTCTATTTGATGGTTGCCAGCCGCCAGCTATTCTCACCTCAAATATGCTTCCGCCCATTCCCCACAAGGCAGTTGGCAAAGAGTTTAGGTCAGGGTTTCCGAAGAGTGCGATGTTAACGGGCCAATTGTACCTGTAGTTTGTAACGAGCGTCAAGTCAAATCAACTGAGAATATCTTCGAGAAGGTCTAAAGATTTTGCTATTAAGGAGGATAGATAAGGTGGTGCTCGAAAATTTGAGCAATCATAGGCATCCCGGAAAATATGGTACAATGCCGGTACTATGAGCGAAAGTTCGCCCTATATGCTTAACAGATGGAGAGAAGGCACAATTCATTATGTAAGTTGATCATCAGACGGTTGATACTAGCAGACCAGCGAGAAAAACAAATAAGACACAACGATTA
>CATPCK010000005.1 GCA_955652655.1 uncultured Ktedonobacteraceae bacterium
A
Organism: uncultured Ktedonobacteraceae bacterium; assembly: GCA_955652655.1. Classification (GTDB taxonomy): domain Bacteria; phylum Chloroflexota; class Ktedonobacteria; order Ktedonobacterales; family Ktedonobacteraceae; genus UBA11361. The sequence continues at coordinate 2 of CATPCK010000005.1, forward strand.
CATCACACTGTCTCCTTCTCCTTACTTTTTCCGGGGTCACGATGGAAATCTCAGTCACTCCAGACCTTTTCATAGTCGTTCATACGATATTGGCTGTCAACACGACTGTCAAACGGCGTTTCAGAAGGGGGTCAGCATCGTGAAGCCTGCTGGCAAGCCGCCTGAAAGGAGGAAATTGTTTGAGCGGTGGTATCTATTTTATATCACATGGGCGGGTGTGGAGGGGGAGTTTACCGAACGCTATAGATCCACGAGGTCTCCTGGCCTTCGGAGTAGCAGGGCTTGGTTTATGCTTCATTGCATGGCTGGTTGGGCAGAGCCGTCTCTTTCCACGAGCACTCAGTTACCTGGGCTACGTAGCGGCAGCATTGCTTGTTGTCCTCTACCTGAGTCGCTTGATTATACTGGAGCCGACAAATCTCTTGATTGTTCTCCCCGCACTGCTCAGCGGGTTTGTAGTTAATCCACTCTGGTACATCTGGTTAGGGATCGTGCTGTGGCGTGGCAGGAGGATCAGTTAAGGGGAGCCAGGCACCTGGAGTGGGTGCCTGCTGTTCTTTAGATACGCGTTTCCCTTACATCACGTTCCAAACCGTTACGACGTTCCCGGATGCTGTTACTAACTGATCACCCTTTGGCGACCAGGCAAGACTATGCACAGAAGCACTCTGCTGGAAGGTAAACAGAGGCTGCTGACTATGAGTTGGATACCAGATGGCAACTGTTCCATCATCGCCACCCGTTGCCAAAAAGCGCGCATCGGGCGACCATGCCAGCGAACGTACTGCCTTCGTTGACGCCTTCAAACGTTGTGGTACATCCTTACAGCTAGTGCCACCTCTTCCTGGTACCTGCAACTGGCAGGTCAAGCCATTCCAGATTCGCACCTGCCCATCCTCTCCACCAACGGCGAGTTGCATTCCAGTGGGCGCAAAGGCAAGAGTTCGCATGCGAATAGCTGCATCCTCATAGACCCCATGAATTTCACGCGCGGTCATGGCACTCCATACACGTACAGCACCCCCTTGAGAAGAGGATGCGACGGTCTGTCCGTCTGCTGCCCATGAGACGGCTTCAATCGGAGTCGTATGCCGGGCGAAGAGAGCCTGGGCTTGATACGTGGTCGTGTTCCACACAATCGCACGCCTATCCAACGCACCTGAAACGACAAGGTTGGGGTTTTGCAGTGACCACGCTAACCCCGTGACCGCTGCCGTATGACGATGAGTGGAGCGAGCAAGAGGCGTACCCGTCAGTGCATGCAAAAAGAGCACTTGATTTGCTGAGCCAGTGGCAAGTCTCTGTCCATCTGGCGACCAGGCAAGCACGTGTACAGTGGCGGGATGCTGAACCGTGTGATGAACCACGCCATCCATCCCCCAGACCAGGAGGAGCGCGTCATCTGCTCCACTTGCCAACATTGTGCCGTCAGGCGACCAGGCAACGGAGCGGACAATAGCCTGATGACGCATAAACGTCATGGCTGGTTTTGCCATCGTTGGCAGCGTTTGCTTCACGGTGACAACATGTGTTGGTGATGTGCCGGGATGGGCATGCCTCAGAGGGGCCGTCTTCAATAGACCGTTCAAAAACGAGCGATAGGCGGCATAACCCAGACCTGTACCGCTAACGGCTAATACCACCCCGCCAGTAAGGAGGAATGTCCTGCGTGTCAAGGAACGCTTTTTCTTCTGTGCGGGCATGTAACCAGGAGGATGTTGACGTTCTATCGCCACGAATTGATCTGCGTCCGCAATCGTGACGGAAGAGTGATATGTGGGATCGGCAACAACAGGTGAGAATGGTTTCGACTGCCTAACGGGTAAAGGAGAGACCATACCTCCATGTGCGTCGTCTAACACGTATGCATCTAATGCAAGTCTGGTTCCAGGGCCAACACCTGAAGCCAGGAGCGTTGTATTGTCAGGCAAGACATACCCGGCGGAAGCAGAACGCAAGGTGTAGACAAGCTTCTTCCCAGAGAGATCTGTCTGTGGAAGTTGTAACTCCTCAACCAGCGCAGGGACAAGTGCCCCAACTGTCACATCGGCCACAACCTCGACAGGACGTACCGAACCGAGGGCATGTTCTTCTACCAGTACTTCTAGTTTTCGCATAGGTCTTCCCTCTCCCTTCTCTGAACTGTATCTCAGTGTATCATAGTGTCTCTCCTTTCCTTAGAAAGATGAGGCAAATAGGCTAGTCGAAACAACAAGCAGAGCGCGACGAAAAGATGAGTTGTTAGCTGAAGGAAATACACGATCAGGTGGCATGAGAACATGGCCTGTTGTTATCTTTGCAAATATGCACCACACAACACCAAGGTCGTACCGAGAGCATTTCCCTGGACGCAGTTCGCTCTTCCCGCAGTGGCATTCGCAATAGTCATTGCCGCATTAACTTCTTGTGAACTGCCGGAAGCAGTTTATGCTCAGGATCTGAACATCCATAGATTACGTATTATCGAGTTTGAGCGCCGCGCGTGCAAGCTGGTACACCAGGGGTGCAACTTCCTCCATGCTGCATGTGGGACCCGCCAAAGTATCAAAGGTCTCAAAGCTGCTTAGCGTAAGGAGGATATCAACGGTCTTGTCGAGAACCTCACCAGGAGAGAGGACATGGCGCTCGACGAGCCGCTCAGCAATCACGCGGACTCCTCGCCGTCTCCATTCGTCTCTTGTCCGTATTACGTGCTCAAAATCCGGGTCCAGGGCGGCCAATGCCCGCAGCCGACGCATCACGAGCCGGTCCACGTCCCAGAAATGACTGAATACCAGGAGATACTCCCTCAGAGTGTCGAGCGGCTCCGCCTGGCGAAATGTAGTGGCTAATTGTTCCATGCCCCCACTGGCTGCCAGAGAATCACATAATCCTTCGAGGAGTCCTATTTTGGAACCAAACTGGTGATAGACGGTCATCCGGGCGACATCAGCCTGGCGGGCAATAGCGTCGATTGAGAAGTGGGAATAGCCGTTGCTGGACATGAGCAATTCGCGGGCTGCATTGAGAATGCGAGCGCGAGTCAGTTCCGTGGCTGCCTGGCGCTGGCCGAGTCGGTATGGGCGAGGACTCATTGATGACTTTGACACTCCTTCAAATTTGTTGTATAGTCTGTATATCTAAAAAATAATTAGATAGATTGTCTACATAATATTCTATACGAAAGGCACCTGTAAAGGAAAGTGCCAATCACCAGAAAGGAGAATCACTCGCATGCCACGACCATTTCGCTTTGGCGTCACAGAGGCTCATGCACCATCCCGTACTGCCTGGGTCACCATTGCGCGCAGAGTCGAGGAGCTGGGCTACGCGACCTTGTTAATCCCTGATCGAA
>CATPCK010000006.1 GCA_955652655.1 uncultured Ktedonobacteraceae bacterium
AAGCTAAATAAAACGGCGTCAAAGTTGCAGTAAAGGAAGAAAAAAATGATGGAGAGCCCATCTTCTGAGAGAGGTAGGCAAGCACGACTGGTGCCAGTAGCGGCAGGAGCCCTTGTGCTCGCAGGCGAATTGAGCATACCACAAAACGCACGAGGTATAGTCATACTGGTACAGGGCAGTAAAAACATAGAACAGCTATCTTCTTATAGCCTGTTTGCGGATGCGCTCTATGAAGCAGAACTGGCTCCGCTGCTTGTTCATCTGCTGACAGAGGATGAAGAGCAATTAGACAGTCAAACGCAATTCTTCCGCTTCAACGTAAGTATACTGTACCAGCGCATCATAGGTATCGCCGAATGGTTGGCAGTGAACCTGGAGACACAAAACCTCAGTATCGGCTATTTTGGGGGCGGTCCAACGGGCGCAGCTGCCCTCGTCGCGGCGGCTGAACGCCCCGACCTTGTTTATGCTATCGTCGTGGGCGAGGGGCGCATAGACCTGGCTCAACCCTATCTTGCCCGTGTAGCGGCCCCAACATTGCTCATGGTGCGGGAGAATGATAGCGCTGCTCTGCAAATGAACCGCGAGGCACTGCAGCAAATGCCCATAGCTTTAGAGACCAACAAGAAGATCGAAAGCATTGCTTCCAGCGCAGGACTTTTTGAGGCGTCTGACGTACTAAAACAGGTTGTGGAGTTGACAAGTCAATGGTTTGCGCAACATCTCGAACCTATCGTTTAGCTACACGGTTCTCTGCTAGCTACAAAAGCATTGAGGAAAGGAGTGGGAGAGACAAACAAACGAACCATGTTGGGAAGATGAAACGTGACTATAGAGAAGTCCTGCAAAAAACGTTGTCTATCCTGATTGAATAGAAGAAAATTAGTAGTGAAACAGCAAAAAAGCCCATTGGAGAGCAGGTGGGTCGCCGTTAATGGCCTGCGCATATATACCCGCGCCTCTACAGAACCCATAGCTGACCATGATACGGCAATTGTGCTGGTTCATGGTTTGGCCGTATCCAGTCGTTATATGATCCCTACCGCCAGACTACTTGCTTCACACTGCCGCGTCTATATCCCTGACTTGCCCGGCTATGGCAGGAGCGGTAAACCTGCTCACACGTTGACTATGGTGGAATTAGGTGATGCTCTGGCCGATTGGATGGACGCCATTGGCCTCCAGAAAGCCACATTGCTCGGCAATTCCATGGGCTGCCAGATTATTGCCAACTTTGCTCTGCGCCATCCACAACGTATCGACCGCGCTGTTCTGGTGGGTCCAACTATGGACCCGCGGGCTTGCACAGCCCGCCAGGAGGTCTGGCGATGGCTGCTCAATATACCAGGAGAGCCCTTAGTCCTTTTTCCCATTGTTCTACTGGACACGGTCCAGATAGGTATTCGCCGTTTTCTGCATACATTTCGCTATGCGCTGCAAGACCGCATCGAAGAACATTTACCGCATATGCACGTGCCTACGCTTGTCGTGCGGGGTACTCGGGATACGGTCGTGCCGCAGCGCTGGGCAGAAGAGGTCACGAAGATGCTGCCAGGTGGTCGGCTGGTGATGATCGAGGGGGCAGCGCATGATGTGAACTTCAATTCGCCTGAGCAGCTTACGAGAGAAGTGCTGAGCTTTTTGCGCGAGGAGCATCCTACTGGGAGACCGGTCGAACTGAGAAGCCCCTGGCTTTAGCCGTGGGGAGTTGTCACATTCCTACAGTCTGGCCTGCGAGAAAAGCCAGTATGGCGGCATTGAACTCTCGTGGCTGGTCGAACATGCCGACATGGCCGGCTTTCTTGAGCAGCAGCAGGCGCGAATTCGCGATTTCCTGGCGTAAGATATCGCCCAGCGCTGGTGGCACCAGCGTATCCCCTATCCCCCACACGAGCAGCGTGGGAGCGGTAATCATCTTCAGCCAATCGCGGATATCCTTTGTCAGCAGATCCTGCGCGGCCCTTAGAAGCGTCAGTGGTCCCGCTCGTAGGGCATCATAGGCCAGGATAAGAAAGAAGGCCGGCGAGATATAGCGCATCGACACCAAAAGCGGGACGGCATAACCGAATAAAGACCTGACCTTTGGAATGCCCGCGGGCGAGACCAGCACGAGGTGATCGACGACATCTGGCCTATGCGCCGCTACCCAGAGGCAAATGTAGCCGCCCATCGAGTGACCGACGAGGTGGGCCTTCTTGATGCCTACAGCCTCCATCCACAACAGCAGACCCGAGGTTATGCGATCTAAGCTAAAGCGTCGTCCGAAGCGGCGCATGCTTCCGAAGCCCGGGAGGTCGATCAGGTAGACCTTGTAGTGTTCGGCGAGGGCGGGCACATTGCGCTGCCACCAGAGGGAGGAGCCCGAGAGGCCATGCACCAGGATGACTGGTTCTCCCTCGCCGGCTACCTGGTAATACACCGTTTGATTTCTTACCTGGATTGCATGGGTAGATAAATGAATGGCTGGTCTCCCCTTGTGGTAGCCCGCGAACGACGTATGGTCATCTCCGAAACGACGATCCCCTGTACTCTATTATACAGCCCTTAAAAGTTTTCTTGTAGGAACCTCTCTATCTGTTCAAGCTCGCTTTCGGATAGGCGGAATTCAGCGGCTCCAACGATCTCTTCGATCTGTTCAGGGCGTCGACCGCCCACGATTGCCCCTGTTACCGCCGGGTGCCGCAGCGTCCAGGCGACAGCAACCTCAGCGGTGGTGCGATTATATGGATAGCCAATCTCCTGTAAAAGGCCAGCCAACTTGAGATTGCGTGATAGATGTGGTTCCTGGAATTCCTCGTCACGTTTGCGCCAATCATCTTCTGGGAAATTGTCGATGCGCTCCTTAGTCATCTTTCCTGTTAGCAGGCCGGACATCATCGGTGAATAGACGATAACGCCGATATTGTGCTCCTGACAATAGGGCAGGATCTCGTGTTCAACATCTGGCTTGATGAGAGAATATGGCGGTTGAAGTGAGGTAATTGGCGCAATTTTCCGCGCTCGCTCCATCTGTTCGACATTAAAGTTCGATACGCCGATATAGCGCAGTTTGCCTTCGGACATCAATTTTGCCAGGGTACTCCAGCCCTCTTCAATATCAGGCTCAGGATTAGGCCAGTGTATCTGGTAGAGGTCGATAGTATCTACCTGGAGCCTGCGCAGGCTGTTCTCGACCTCGCGCCGCAGCGATTGCTCTTTCAGGCTACTGGTTATTTCGCCCCGGTCATTCCACACCAGAGAGCACTTTGTGAAAACGTAAGGACGGTCTGAGCGCCCCTTGAGCGCTTTCCCCACGATCTCTTCTGAGTGGCCCAGGCCATAAACAGCGGCGGTATCTATCCAATTTATGCCGAGGTCAATGGCGCGATGAATAGTCGCTATCGACGCTTCATCGTCCTGTGGCCCCCAGCCGGATTCCCAATTTCCTCCACCAATAGCCCAGGTCCCCAGGCCAAGTGGGGTGATGTGTATATCGCTTTTGCCAAGCTGTCGGGTTTGCATTTGGTCTGTATCCTTTCGTTCATAGCAACGCTGATTCTAGCACGAATCATTGAGATGAAAATAGTACAAGGCTGAAGGGTGTCCTGCTTCAGAAAATCCTGTGGTACAATGGGAAGAGGTTGGCTGCCCCCGCTGTTCAACCGCCACAACGACAACGCTTCTTCAGTTCCTCAGGAGGACATGCAATGCTCAATTTGGACGAAATACGCGCTCATTTTCCCGCTCTGGCCTCGGATACCATTTATTTTGATAATCCCGGTGGGACACAGATTGCCCGGGAAGTGATACAACGCTTAGATCAGTATTTGCGCACGAGCAATGCCAACCACGGTGGTGCGTTTCGCAGCAGCCGGGAATCTGACGCCACGGTGGCCGAGGCGCGCCAGGCAGTGGCCGATTTCCTGAACGCCGCTCGTCCAGAGGAGATTGTTTTTGGTCCTAATATGACGACCCTCACGCTATCCATCAGTCGCAGCCTGGCACGCACCTTGCATCCGGGCGATGAGATCGTGGTGACGCGCCTGGATCACGACGGTAATGTCGCTCCCTGGCTGTTCATAGCTGAAGAGCGCGGTTGTACGGTGCGCTGGGTTGATATTCACGAGGAGGATTGCACGCTGGACCTGGCGGACATGGAGCGGCAAATCACGGGGCGCACGAAGATAGTGGCTGTCGGCTATGCTTCAAACGCTGTGGGCACTATCAATGATGTGCGCAGGGTGGTACAGCTCGCCCACCGGGTAGGTGCGCTCTGTTTCGTGGATGCTGTCCAGTACGCTCCACATAGGCCGATCGATGTGCAAGCGTTGGACTGCGATTTCCTGGCCTGCTCGGCCTACAAGTTCTTTGGGCCTCACCTCGGCATGCTCTACGGCAAGTACGAGCTGCTTGACAGCTTGACGGCGTATAAAGTGCGTCCCGCCGGGAATCTGCCCCCCGATAAGTTCGAGACGGGCACACAGAGCTTTGAGGCGATCGCCGGTACCCTTGGCGCGATGGAATATTTTCAATGGCTGGGTAACACCTTTGGTTCCGAATACACGGCAAACTATCAGGCTTCTTTCAGTGGACGCGCTCTGGCCCTCAAACAGGCCATGTCTGCTATCGAAGCCTATGAGCTGGAATTGAATCACTCTCTGCTTGAAGGTTTTGGCTCCATTCCTGGATTGCGGATGCGCGGCATTACCAGCCCACATAGCCTGCACCAGCGCGTGCCCACGTTCTCCTTTACGCTGCAAGGCTGGACACCTCGCGCCCTCGCCGAAGCGCTGGCCGCCGAGGATATCAACGTATGGGACGGGAACTTCTACGCTCTCGCGGTCACCGAACGCCTGGGACTCGAAGAGAAAGGCGGTCTGGTGAGGGTTGGGCTGGCCCAC
>CATPCK010000007.1 GCA_955652655.1 uncultured Ktedonobacteraceae bacterium
ATATACGCACTGTTCGTAATGCGCCCCGCTTTCCATGAGCATCAGGGAAAGATACCATTTTTATAATCGGTCAGGATCTCATTAGCCGCACGAGCTCCTTCTTGTGCTCCTCCTTCCATAAAGCCCTGAAAGTTGATCGAACAGTGTTCGCCCGCGAAATGGATCTTACCCTGGCGAGCCTTTTCATAACCGCTGAAGAGCGTATATTGTCCGACCAGCCAGCACGAGTAGCTACCAAGGAGATTAGGATCACCCGTCGGATAACTGAGGGTGGCCGTTCCCGTATAGTGCGCCGTTGCGCCCGGCCAGACCTCCTCCAGCTGCTTGAGGAAGTTCCGAGCGTACTGCTGAACCAGCGGATCAGAGCTAGACGAGTACGGTCCATTGGGCTGATATGAGGCACCGGCGTTACCGCCAGTATAGTCGACAATGATCCCCGTCGTGCCCGGCTGCCCGCGCGTCACATCCCAGGTGTTCTGAAACCCCGCGTCAGTATAGATATTCCCGGTACTGATTCCGGGCCAGGCTCCCGTGCCATTCCAGAAGCGTGAATCAAACTGCAGCTGCAACTTCGAGTTGGTGCCGTAGCCAAGCTGGGTGATGGCCGTTTGCTTAAGGCTATCGAAGCCCGCCTTCTGGTAGTTCAGGGTTCGCAGGACACTGAAGGGGATGGTCAGGATCACTCGATCGAAGGTGGCGGTTTGCGTTCCGCTGGGCGTGGAGAAGGTCAGCGTGTAACTGCCGTCCTTGTTGCTGGCAATAGCCGTCATGCGCCAGTTGAGCCTGATGGAGTTGGCGGGTAGGCTAGATGCAATCGCCGTGGGCAACTGCTGGTTCCCCCCGACAATGTGATAACGCTCGTCGGAGCTGCCGAAGATGCGGAAATTGCCCGGCTGCGGCTGAAAGCCGAGCAGGTACACCAGGTTCAGTGAGCTCTGCACTTTCGTCTCACGCCCGTACTCAATGTTATAGGCGACATCGAGCAACTGCCCCATGTTGGAGCTGTGGCCTCCTGTGACATACTGCTCAATCCAGTCGTAGAGGCTGAGATGGTCGAGCTGGTTCCCCGTGGATGTATAGCTATTGTAGAGTGTGGGGAAAGGAGCTGCCTGTAACTGGCCCTGCAGCACATTGTGCACCTGCTGGAAGTCACCATCTGCGGTCTTCTGCAGGTAGTACTTGTTGAAAAAGAAATAGGTGTCCTGGGAGCTATTGGGTTGCGCCATCAGGAGATCAACGGTATGGAGCCCAAAGCGCTGGGCCAGTTGCAGGATCGTCTTGTGACGTGTATCGATCAACTCGCCGCACCACTCGCTGGTCTGTCCATTGGTCCAGCTAGTTACATCTGAGTGCATGCGCCCTCCTACACGCGCAGATGCCTCGAAAATAGTGGGGCTATACCCGGCGTCCTGTAGGGTCAGTGCTGCGTTCAGGCCAGAGATACCGCCGCCGATAATCGCGATACGCGGAGTGGCAGCCGCGTGGGCTATCAGTCCTCGTCCAGCCAGCGTTCCAGAGAGCGTGAGACCAGCAGCGATTGCGCCAGTTCCCTTGAGAAAATCGCGCCGGCTGATTGCGGCGAATCTCAGCCTACGAACCTCCTCGACAGGTATTCCCCTCATTGAAGCCTCAGCGTGTTCGCCCGCGAGTTGTTGTAATGCGCGTAAGAGTGGAGTTCGTGCCATCTTTCGGTGTCCTCCTGTGGTAGCCACGCTTCCCATGTATCCCATTAGAGGCGAGGTTGCTATCACCTCCTGTTTCATGATGGGAAATGTAGCGTCAAAAAAGAGCTAAGGGAAAGCAACCATAATTGGCCAGCGCTACGAAGGTAGCTGCTATACAATGACGTAAGAAGAAAAGCGCCTTCAAAGGTAGCGTTACAGGGATGAGCTTTGCAACAAGAGTAACATATTACCTGTACCGTGTCAATTGCGCCTCGCAGGCACTCACGCTATTTTCACACTTCAATTGCTTCTATCTGTTTAATTAAAATAAACTCGGTATCAGGGGCATAGCGCAGTTCTAGAGACTCAACTAAAGCAGCATCTAAACCTCCTGGCATGCCCAGATGCAAAGAGAGGATTTTACCACGCCATAGCCTATCAGGATTAGTTGGGCATTGACACGGTAAAAGCTTATACTTGATGATAGAGCCGATATGTAGAGGGGTGCTGTTCATTTACGATAGTCCTCCTTGCTCACTCGTTGTCTGTTCCCATGCCCATATTTGGGATGCCTGCTTAACATCCCTTAATAGTATCCCACCTTTGCCCCTTTCGTCAAGTAGTCCTATTCTGGTACACTCAGATGAAAAAAGAGCATAGTGGGGGGCATATGCTAAGACTTAAAGTGCGTGAAATAGCCGAAAGCAAAAAGATGAATCAGGCTCAATTATCACGTGTCGCTGATGTGCCAATTAACACGATTAGGCGTATATGGAGAAACCCCTATTATGAAGTAAGGCTATCCACACTAAGCAAGATTGCCGCTGCTTTAGGCGTTCCTGCTACAGACCTGTTTGAAGAAGTTACGAATAACTAAATTTGCCGCTGATACCGCTTGATAAGCCCCTCTACCTATGGTATTTTTGCATCATAAGTTAAAGTTAATTCAAACAAGTGAAACAAACAGCAAACAACGTTCTAAAAAGACAATGAATTTCACCCCATCATCTCTACCCTTCCTATGCAATAGCACCCCTCCTTTACTGTGTGTTATGCTTATGGATGTAATAGCCTATTGAACGAGTTTGACTAAATAAATCAAGACACTTTTCGATACTGGTATTGGGAGAGATATTGATGGCACAGGCAGTGCAGTTCTTTGAGTCAGGAGAAGAAGGCAGTTGGGTTTTGACGACCGACCAGACTGCGTACGTTCTGGGATTAACGGCGGACGGACGCCTACAACATCGCTACTGGGGGGAGCGCTTGCCCTACCACACGGATTACCCAGGTTTGGGAGAGCGCAAGGTGAGCTACGCTGTAGAAGGCCACGTACTTCCATCTGACGAGTATCCGGCCTGGGGTGGCTTCCTGTATACGGAACCGTGCCTTAAGGTGACCTTTGCAGACGGTGTGCGTGACCTGGTCCTCGTGTACAGCCACCACCGCCAGGAGGTTGGGCAGGAGGGTCTCCCTGTACTGGTTATCACGCTGAAAGACAACTACTATCCCTTTGAGGTTGATCTGCATTACAAAGTGGTGCCAGGGTGTGATCTCAACCAGCGCTGGACAGTCATGCGCAATACCGGTCGAGAGTGGGTGGATGTAGAAGCTGCACTTTCTGCTGCCTGGCAACTGCCAACCCTCCGCGACGGCTCCTACCGGCTGACCCACTTGAGCGGGCGCTGGAATAGTGAAAC
>CATPCK010000008.1 GCA_955652655.1 uncultured Ktedonobacteraceae bacterium
ACCTATGTCAGCCGGGTAAAGACACCGACGCTGATTGTGCACGGTGAGAGAGACGATTGTGTGCCGGTCAACCAGGCCTATGCATTTTATCGCGCGCTCTACGAGCAAAACGTTCCCACCGAACTGGTGGTCTATCCTCGTGAAGGGCATGGACTGAACGAACGCGAGCACATAGGTGACTACCAGGAACGCCTACTGCGCTGGTTCGAGAAGTATTTGTAAGAAAAGGGAGGTTCAATGAACGACGTACAGGGCGCCACCGCCCAGGCAGAAGAAGCAAAGCATGCAACTGCACCCGCTTCACGTGTCCCCGTAAAGCCCGGGACGATGTTGAGCGTGCGCATGCCGACGGATGTTAACCTTTCTCCCAATGGAGAGCGCGCCGCCTTCGTTGTCAGGGAATTTGTTGCTGACAAGCCGAAGGAGTGCGGGCGAATCTGGGTAGTCGAGACAGCGGGAGGCGAACCAAAACCTTTTTCCAGTGGCCCCAAAGAGGATACCTGCCCGCGCTGGTCGCCCGGTAGTCAGCAATTAGCGTTTACCTCGGTGGGTGAAGGGGAGAAGGACAAGCCACAACTGCACATTCTTCCAGTACAGGGCGGCGAAGCAAAAAAGGTGTGCACGATGCCCAATGGGGTGAGCGACCTGACGTGGTCGCCCGACGGTAGCCGCATCGCTTTTCTCTCATTGGAGGGAGAAGAGCCGAAGAGTGATCCGAAGGTGATTACCTCTGATCGGCATCGCCGTCTCTGGGCCGTTCGCGCAGGCTACGACATTCCCGAAGCGGTTACGCCCGATGGACTGACTGTGTGGGAATATGCTTGGTCACCCGATAGCAAGCAGATAGCACTGTATTACACAACAGGTTCAGACGAGACCGATTGGTATCGCGGCCAGATTGGCGTTGTTGCAGCCAGCGGAGGAGCAGTACGGCAGATAGCGGAGTTGACGCGCCAGGTCAGCGCGTTCACATGGTCACCTGATGGGAAGCACATCGCCTACGTCTCAGGCGAATGGAGCGATCGCGGCCTGGTTGGGGGAGACATTTATATGCTGTCTGTCGAGGGAGGAGAGGTGCGCAACCTGACACCGAACGCTCTCTTCAGTTTTAGCTGGTGCCACTGGTTTCCCGATGGGCGCCATCTCCTGTTCGTTGGGTGGGAAAGCTTAACTCACCAGCTTGGAATCCTCGATACAGTCGATGGTTCGGTGAAGATACTGGTTGACGATTTTGTGATGGGCGAGTGGCTTGGCCCGCGTTTCTCTGCAACCCCTGACTTGCGCAGCATTGCTACTACGCATTCGACGCCACAGCACCCTTATGATGCATGGCTTGGCAAGCTCACGATTGAAGACAGCACCATTAGTGGTATCGTATGGCAGCGCCTCTCACGGCTGAACCCCATTGCCGAAGAGACCTTCGCCCTCTCGCCGACCAGGCGCATACGCTACGAAAGCGTTGATGGTTGGCAGATCGATGCCCTGCTTACGCTGCCGCTCACGCGCAGGGGCGAAGGTCCACCGCCTTTAATCGTAGAGGTACACGGTGGTCCCTCCTGGGCCTATACTGATAGCTGGGGGTCATGGTCACAAGTGCTGGCATCGGCCGGCTTCGCCATACTCCAGCCCAATATACGCGGCAGCCTGGGACACGGTACAGCCTTTACCGACGCGGTGGTAGGTGATATGGGCGGCAAAGATTTCCAGGATGTGATGCATGGCGTTGATTACCTGATCGAGCAGGGCCTGGTGGATAGCGAACGAATTGGCATCATGGGCTGGAGCTATGGAGGCTTCATGACGGCATGGGCTGTGACGCAGACCACGCGCTTCAAGGCTGCCTTGATGGGGGCAGGCGTCTCCGATTTCCACAGCTTCCACGCGCAGTCCAACATTCCCGACTGGGACGTGCGTTTTATCGGTGTCGACCCGCTGGAGCAGCCAGAGAAATACCGGGAGCGTTCAGCTATCACCTATGCCGGGCGTGTGACCACACCCACCTTGATAGTACACGGCGAAAACGATCTATGCGTGCCGGTCAATCAGGCCTATGCCTTTTATCGCGCGCTGCGTGAACGCAAAGTTCCGGTGGAATTGGTGGTCTATCCTCGTGAAGGGCATGGCTTCAACGAAAAGGCTCATTTACTCGATCTGGAGGAGAGAATGGTAGGTTGGTTTGAGAAGCATTTGTGATTTTTCTTCATATTGATGAGGATGTCCTCCCGCGCCTGTGGGCGCGGGAGTATGAATCATCCCTGCATGCCTAACAGGTTTCCACTTTCGTACCGGCGCAATCCAAGTTGGAAAATGCCCGTTGCCACCAATGTGATGAGTACTGTGAAGCCAACCATCGCGGCCAGCAGGGGCCAGGTGAAGCGGTGCAGCAACTGCAGCGGGACAAAGGAGATGAAGCCAGCCGGAATAATGGTGAACAGCAACACTCTTATAGCACCGTTAAAAATGTACATGGGATAGGTGCTGAAGGTGACCAACGCGCCCAAGAGTTGTTGCGCCAATCCCTCGGTATTGCCCAGGAAGAAGGCCAGGGAACAGAAAATCACAATGAACGAGGTGAAGATCAACCCTCCTGCCAGGGACAACAAGAGAAAGAAGCCAAAGAGCAGCGGGTTTGGGTGCAGAAACAGCAGAAATGCACCCAGCGAGAAGATGATATCGCCCCAGGCTGTTGGATCGGAGGCGGAGATACAGGCATGCAACAGCACATTGCGCGGCATCCCCAGGTAGGCATCCAGACCACCATTCATAATCATGGTGGCAAGTTTGGAGGCATTGCCAAAAAAGCCCACGCTGATACCAAAACCGCAGGCTGATACTGCCCAGATTATCACAATATCAGTATTCTGCCAGCCATGCACTACAGGGAACTGTTGAAAGTAGGTCCACCAGAAGAAGAGCCACAAACTATCATTGGCGACCATGGTGAATACCTTCACCCAGAAGGAGATGCGATACTCCATCGCCGCCTGGATATTTGCTATCGCATACGCCGCTATGAAGCGCAGCGTGCGGACAAAACTGGTCAAAACGAACATCTTGTTCTCCTGTTCTAGCCTCCGTTAATATTCACTCGCCGCGTCGCCAGGCGGTAGAGCGCGAAAAGCAGCAGGCTGCCGATGGCTATGGTAATCACCTGTTGAAGCAGCAGCCAGCAAAAGGGCTGCAGTTGAAAATGCACCAGGGTGCGAGCCGGGCCATAGAGTACGGCACTGAATGGCAGCAGCAGGGCGATGCTGCGTATTGGCTGCGGCAAAACCTCCAGAGGGGCCAGCACGCCACCAAGCACCAGCGCCAGGCGGTTGACGATCAAGAAAAAGGGCGTCGTCTCCTCGGTCCAGAAGGCTAGCAGGCCGATGCTAAAGTAGACTACGTATTCGATGCAAGCGGCCAGGAAAACAACCAGGGGCCAGGCCAGTAAACCCATCCAGGTAAATGGTGGTGGGCCAACGAAGATCAGCGCGATAATGAAAGCGACCGCGCTGTTGAGCACAAGGCGTACCAGCCGCTCACCGAGGTATTGAGCGAAATGGTAGAGCACATAGCTGCACGGTCGCCCAAGCAAGTAGGCCAGTTGCCCCGAACGCACCTCTTCGTCGACCAGGCGCGTCAACTGGGGCAGCGAAAGCGCGAGCGTTTCTGTTGCTGCCAGGTACCAGATCATGGTATTGATATCAAATCCATTGA
>CATPCK010000009.1 GCA_955652655.1 uncultured Ktedonobacteraceae bacterium
ATGCCTGCACCAGGTGCTCAACAATATCCGGCGGTGTGTCAAAATCAGGCTTTCCCTGACCCAGGTTCAGCGCACCGTACTGCTGCGCCAGCGTATTGATCTCGGTAAAAATCGTCGTACCAAATGTTGCGACACGAGAAGCAGGAATGGGCATATAGAAATACTCCAATGTACTAATGGACTGCCAACGTTCTTTTGCTAGAAGAAATGTAGTGGCGACCCTTGCGGTCGCCCTGGCCCCCGCCTTGCGATCGCCAGGCTCCCGCCTTGCGGTCGCCAGGCTCCCACATCTCACCCTTTCACTTGTCACTTGAAACTTGACAAGTCATCTATGTTGACGTTGCTCAAGTCTACCATGCTCACAACGTTTTTCCAAGTTAGTGTTGATATGATCGCTGTATCCACATACGTAATTTCTCCCAGCGGAGTACATCCGCCAGGTGGTCGAGCAGTGGCTGAGCGGTTCCACGCAGGTTCATGGTCAGTGGCTGCCACAGCGCAAGCAGCGGCAATGTCCAGGCCCAGAGGCCCGACAGGTAGGCCCAGCGGAGACCGGGAAGACCGGGAACAAAGAATAGTCCGGACGTCCCGGCAAAGAACCAGTAGAGGCTCAACATGCTGAACGCAAGCAGGCGTACTGCCATGGGCAAGCGTATCAGGCCGAAAGCCACTGTATCTCGCGTACCCGTCGCCTCAATGAGGGCATACAGCCCGAAGAAGGAGATAGTGTACCACGGCCAGAACCACGGCGAGCCGATAGCGCAATAAAGTAACCAGACCAGTGCCAGCCAGCGCAGCAATCCAGCAAAGGTGTTGAAGTTCCAGGGAGCGCGTGTTGCCCACCACCAGGTGAGCAGGGCGTACAGGATCACAAAGAGGGAGACGCTCAGTATATGCGCCACTTGCTGAGAGAACGAGACGGAAACAGATGCTGGAGAAGCAAGGTAACCCGGCGTATGTGCCAGGCTGTTATAGAAACGGCTCAGGAAATCGGCGAAGGTATTGATATTGCGATAGGTCCCGGGATTGACCCGCAAGGCAGCGAGCACAGCACCACCCTGCCAGAAAGGCGCGTAGAAGGCGATGATCACGCCCACATAGGTCGCGATGGCCGCGACAAGAGATACGAGACGGAGACGGCGCCCATTGTTATCGGGCTGCTGATTCCACAGGAAAAGCAGCACCCCGGGAATGAACAAAGCTACATTCACTTTCAGGCAAGTCGCTACCGCGAATACCAGCATAGCCCCTACAGACACGCGTACACTGACTTGTCTACCTACCAGGAACCAGAGCGAGAGCAGCAGCAGGAACAACAGAGTTGTATCGTTGTGAGCATTCATACACGCTTCCAAAAGGAGCAGCGGATTCCAGGCAAAGGCCAGCACCGCTCGCAGCCTTCTTTCGGGCGAGAGAGCATAGCCAGGTATTTGTAAGCGCCCACTGATAGAGTAGATGAGCCATGCAGATGCCAGGTGCATTGTGAGTCCAACGGCGCGCAGGCTGAGCACCATCGAGAGGATACCGTGCAAATGTAGCGTGAACATGAGCCGCTGCAAGAGGCAGGTAAACATGATCCACGTCGGCCCATAGATCGAAGGTTGACGTTCCCAGTAGACGTGAGCATAGATAGGATCGGTGCGAATTGCCATTGGGATCGTCGTCAATGGATTTAGATGGTAGATTACTCCTATGCGCGCGTAGGCAATGTACGAAAAAAGGTCCGTCGAAGTGGTCACAGGAATGAGCATGCATATCGTGCCCAGCAACAGCGTAGAGAGCAGAATATAACGGAAAGAGATGTGCCGCGACAGATAGCGCAGCGCCAGCAGGTACCATAGAAATACGATGCAGAAGGCAGTGAAGAGTAGCTCAGCGTCCTCCCAACCTATGGCAAGGGTCAGGGAAGCCGACATAGGGTGGTTGCCGGGTAGAGGGGAAATAACTGGCGCCTGCTGGAAAAGAAGATGGGTAAGCATGATAGGCCAGGAGCCAGGCCGGGTCAGCAGCGCATCTGAATACTTGAGCCCTCTCAGAGAGAGAACTGTACCGAGCAATAACAGGCTAACCACCATTCCTCCAATGATGGCATATATGACCAGGTTGAGCCACTGAGGGGGAATGTGGCCTTTACGCCTGAATGCAATTGTGGGCTTCTGTAATTGATCAAACCTTGTCTTTGTAATCATAGAGTCCGGGTCCTCTTTCGTATTTTGGTTATAACTCTCCTCTTTCCTTTCCCTCAGAAGCTTTTCCCATTATACGTAGAAAAAAGGTCAAAAGCTCCCTAAACTGAACCATATGCGGCCCTTCTTCAGGAATTCCGGGAAAAATGAGCTCAGCAAAAGCGAAGTTTCTCGCCGTTTGCGATACAAAACATCAAACGTTTGCTTGTTACAAAAAGTTGCAGGAAAAAGTTTAGAATCTGGAGTTCATATTTTTGTGAAGTGGCGGGTGTGGCCCCCACTCCACAAAAACTTTTTTGCGAGGAGTAAAGCTACAATA
>CATPCK010000010.1 GCA_955652655.1 uncultured Ktedonobacteraceae bacterium
AAGTGTCCCCTATGGACGGTGTGAGAGCCACACATTGACTACGATGGAGTAGCAAAGACGCTCTGTGGCAGAAACGCGCTCACTACCCAGTTAGGCGCATCCACCACCTCACAGAGCTTCAGATCGACAATCACGCTACAGAGCATGTAGGCATCAGGACGTGATAGGCTATAGGATCGCTGCAGGTGGTCGATCATGTGGCGTATGGCGTTGCGCGTAGCCTCCATCAGGTCGGGCCCGATGCCGTCCGTCGCGTAGTAAGGTGCCGTGTTTGTGCGCTGGGCCAGCGGACCAGCGGTGAGGAACTGTGGTTCTGGTACGTGTATATCCTGGTGCACCGTGAGACGTACCGTGACACGCATCGGCGTTTCGATGGCTGTGCCGCATACCTCGCCATCGCCCTGCGCTGCATGCTCATCTCCCATGGAGTAGAGAGCGCCGGGAACTTCTACCGGCAGGAAGAGGCGCGCACCCCTGGTAAGGTGTTTCGTATCCATGTTGCCGCCGTGCCGGTATGGTGGAATAGTCGAGAGCGCGCCCGAGAGACCAGGGGCAAGACCGATCTCGCCACAAAAAGGGGCAAGGGGGACACGAATGCCTGGCGCAAATTCGGCCCAGCCATCTGCACCACCTTCGAGATGCCATATTTTAAGAGCAGGTTCTGGAAATTCGTCGGCCAGCAAGCCAAAGCCTGGGATGATGGCCGTCCAGCCCCAATCGGCTGGCTGTAGATTGAGAAACTCCACCTCCAGAGTGTCTCCAGGAGCCGCACCTTCAACATAGATGGGGCCATTTACCTGGTCCACACGCGAGAAGTCAAGCGTGCGAATAGTCTCGACCGTACTGCCATCGACGATCTGGCCGCAGGAGGCGTCGAGCAGATCAAAGCTTACCGCTTCGCCAGATTGGACTCTGGCAACAGGTGGAATGCTGTGATCCCATGCCAGGTGCCACTGATGGCGGTGAATATGAATAGTACGTCCTGTCGTAGGTGTGTTCGTCATTGTTTACAGTTTGCTCCTCTTAAGTACTGCTGTTCTCACTTGTATGCACTCGGTTGTATAAAAGATAGCACATCCTACGATATGGGGCCAGTGTGTACCCCTTGTAAATTGCCCAGAATGGCTTGACTTCTCGTATGTGATATGTTGTAATTGGTTCATCTGTATTCTAAGCAGAAGCAGAGTACATTATATTACGATTCGATAGTCAGCGGAGAAATCTTTCATGGTAGATATACAGCGCACATATCGTCTCCCTATTACCCCTCCTACCGCAATGTTTTGTGCGTAGTGAGTGACCACATCGAATAGATCTATCCTCTTTCTGTCCCTCCCCACGCATAAGTCCGGCGTTCGGCAAAAACTTCAAGGAGGAGAACTATGCGGATGACGTCTTTGCGCCAAACATTGCTCACTCAACTGGGACACTTTCCTAAGCAGGTTCCTCTTACCCCAACATTTGGCTCGATGATGGATGAAGGGAAGTATACCCGAACGCTGGTCACGTATGTGGTGGAGGAAGGGGAACACGTATCAGCCTGGCTGCTCACGCCTCAAGCAGTGGCGCCACCGGGTGGCTGGCCCGCGCTCCTAGCAATTCACCAACATGCGGGGCAATATGACCTGGGGAAATCTGAGCCAGCAGGCCTGGCTGGCAACCCGATGTACGCCTATGGACAGGAGTTATGTCGTCGAGGCTATGTCGTGTTGTGTCCTGACCTGCTGTGTTTTGAGGAACGGCGGTCTGCAAAAGAGCTTCCTCAGGCGCGCAAAGCATTGGATGATGCTGGATATGAACGTTTCGAATTTACCAAGCGCCTTCTTAGCGGCTCCTGCTTACAAACGAAGTACTTACACGATCTTACATGTGCAGTGGACTTCCTCACCTCCCTACCAGATGTCAATCGGGAGCGCCTGGGGGTGATCGGTCACTCGTTAGGCGGACAGGAAGCTCTCTGGCTGGCGTGGTATGATGCGCGCATCACCGCGGCTGTCTCTTCATGCGGCTTCGGTTTACTGCGCACCATTGTGCGCGATGGCATTAACCATAACTTTGCAGCGTATGTACCAGGAATGTTAGACATCTGTGATATGGACGCGCTGGTGATGGCATTGGCTCCGCGTGCCTTTTTGCTGACGGCAGGAGAAACTGATCCTATCTTCCCCATCGATGGGGTGCGTTCCTTGATGGTGAAAGCACAGCACATCTATACCCAGAAGGGAATGCCAGAACGGTTCCAGGCTATTCTTTTCCCTTCTGGGCATAGCTTCCCAGATGAAGTGAAAGGAGACGCCTATGCCTTTCTCGATCAGTGGCTCAAGTGAGAGAGGCGTCTCGCTCCTTTATCCCATAGCTATTGCTCTGGCCAATGCACCTGTATTGCTGGTGGATGGAGCAATGTCTGCATCACTACACAATATTGTTCCGTCTTCTCGCGCAATCCTTGTAGCTGTTCGGCCGTTGCCTGGGGGGCTTCGATCTCGAAGCGAAGACGGATATGCTCAAAACCAACGGGCGCGTCCTTCGATAGGCCCAGCGTCCCTCGAAGATCCAGGTCTCCCTCGACTTTGACTTCGATGCGCTCTGTTGGTATGCCCATGTTAGTAGCGACCATTTGACAGGTGATCTGCGCGCAGGCAGCCAGTGCGCCAAGTAGGAGGTCTCCGGAACAAGCAGCGGTACCGGCTCCCCCGACTCCAGTGTGGGCTTCGGATTGGTAGATCGCGCGCCCGATGTCGATCGAGCATGCCAGGGGGGTTGCGGTCTGGCTCCCTGCTGCTTTAAGTGTTATTTGAGAACTACCTGGCTTGTTGCGGTACTTCTCTTTAAACGGCTTTTGAATTGATCGAAGGTCCATTGTATGTTTCCTCTCTGATGGAAAAAGGTTTGTCCACATTATTCTAACAGACTTTTGGGGTGCAGGAACAGATTTAAAGCCTCCAGGGCGACCGCCCTCTCGAGGCTCATTTCCACCGGAGCTGTCATTCGCCAACACAGTCCAAGGGTTCCCATTCCTATTTGGCACAGGGTGTATGAAAAAGTTGGAGGCGTGCGAGGGTAATTAGGGCCGATAAATCGGCTATGGGCGCGATAAATCGGCCCCTACAGCTGATCTGTTTGGTTGATTGCCTACAAGCAATTCATAACACCTACAGGTAAACGGACACTTGATAAACCTCCTATTTTCAGGCTCGTTTACTCCTTCTTCTGACCAACAGGGCTGCAATGAATATTATTATGATGGCTATCGCTACGGCGATTAGGAGAAATATTATGACGGAATTCAACCCGGTTGGTGGAGAGGTCGTCGTTGTTGTGGCTGATGGGATTCCCTGGCCGGCGGGGACGTCATTTGGGGTGGGAAGGATGACCGCCGGGTTGGAAGGTGGTATGCCGTTGGCCTTAAACCGCGCGTAGGGATTGTCGTAGATCTTTGTTTGTGGCACGAGCGTGAGCACTTTGCTGACCTGGCGCGTCCCCCTGGCTGAACGTACGGTCAATGACAGTGTATAGGTGCCGGCCTTGTTGTATGTGTGATTGACCGTGGCACCGGTGGCTGTAGCGCCATCTCCGAAATCCCAGGCGTAGTTCAAAGCGTTGCTGCCGTTGGTGGGATCAAAGGATGCGCTGCTGTCCAGCGAGATGGGCTGATCGACAATTGTCTGCCCGATGTCGCTAATCGCTGCAATGGGTTTGTTGTCCGCGGTAGCCTGACCGAGGATAGCGGGTTGGTTGAGCATCCAGGTTGTCAGCATACCGGGAAGCGCCAGGGCTAAGACCAGCGCTCTGGCTTCTTTTGAGTTACCACTGGCAAAAGTGTTCATGAGTTGGATCGTATCCTCTTTCTGGTCAAATGGATAGGACCAGGGAGGAGGATTGGTGTCGTAGTAGGTCGAGTTGCCCGCAAAGGTAGCGCAGGGCAGACCTGCCAGTGTAAAGGGAATCTGGTCGCTTCCCCCTAACGTGTCATCTTCCAGGTGTAGATTGTTAAGTTGGCTGGCGATAAAGGCGGGTTGAGTAACGTCCTGGTTGTTATCGCTATGATAGGTGAGTGTTTGATATCCCAGGGCCTGAAACTGTGCAAATACCGGAGTGATGGCCTGCTGCATCAAAGAGCGAAAAGTGGTGATGGTGGCTTGCTGCTGTTGTGTGAGTTTATCCTGGTTCGGGTACAATTGACTGTTGTTCAGTGGTGACATATCGACGTAGAAGGGCAGCAGGGGATTCGCCATTTTGCCAAGGTAGCGCAGCGGGTAAGCGATGCCGCTCTGCTCTTCATTAAACATGGCAACGATGTTATTGGTGTCACCATTGACGGTGCTGTTCAAGTAGTGAAACGAGCCGTAGAGCCCCTGTTCCTCGGCGTCGAAGATGACGAAACGCAGTGTACGGGCAGGATAGGTATGGTGGCTGTGCCAGTACATGCCCATGGCCCTGGCGACGCCAAGCTCGATAGCGCACCCACTGCCATCGTCGTTCGCCGACTGGGTGGAGATAGCTTCTCCGTCATAGTGGCACCCTATGACAACCACCTGTTCGGGATGTGTTACACCTGGGACGGTAACTTCTACGTTGAAGGCCGGAACAGTGGCAGGACGCTGCTGCCAACCGGCTACATTGAATGTATCGCGCCGCACACGCGCTCCAAAGCCTGCAACATTCTTCATGAGCTCTTGAGACCAGTAGTTGGCAAATTCATCGTGGCCATTCACATTGACCGGTAAATTGTTATCATAGCCCGCCTCGCGGTGTTGAAAGTTGGTAACCATGTAAAAGAGCTGGTTATAGATGTAGTTGGGATCAATGGCCGGGAAATCTGCCAGGGCGCGGTCCTGGATAGTTGATTTGGGACTTCTGGCGCTGACGATGGTTGGCGAAACGACAGTCAGCAGTGAACTGATGGCAAGAAAGAAAAGGCAGCAGGCGCAGGATATTCGATGTAGCATGAGGTCTCTCCAGTTCAATCTAGACGCGGCACTGTTTTGATGTAAGTTAAGGCAATGTAAGTGTCTATTATAGTATATGCAGGTAGCGGCGTTGCATTCACAAGACGAGCCTTCTTGCAGGAAATCTGCGATGCTTGCTTGTTATTTTCGGTGAAATACTTCTGAATTTGCGACTTAATTTTTTCGGAAGTACGTTGGAGGTACCTGGTCTATAAACGAAAGTGTGTGTAAGTTGCGCAGGGAAGGGTATATTCATGATGTCGAAGAAGCGTGACTACGCTGGTGGGTAGGGTGCCAGGGTGATTAGACGAGGTATCAGGGCGGCCGCCCCTACAATAATGTACAGGGCGGCCGCAAGGGCCGCCCCTACATATGTACAAAGTCGAACCATGATTACGATGACGGAATTTAATTGCTTAAACGATTATGTTCAATGAGCCATCGAACGAAATTGAGGCGGCGGTTCTCTGCAACTGTTTCGCGGTACTCAACTTCTTCGCTAACATGACTTTTCATATAGACAAGCCTGGAGGCTTCATTTGCAGAAAATCCTAATGACAGCAGACGATCAAAGTCCGCGCTATCAGTTGCGTAAAGACGTTCTGGCATAAGTTATTACTCCCTTTTTGAATAACGGGCCGGACTACGGGTTGAGCATCGTTGAGAAAAGCGAAGCTCTCTATGCTATATATACGCCTGGTAGTATGTACTAGATACAACTTCTTTTTAGGCGAGAGTATTCCGGTGGGCAGGAACAATCTCTTTATAAGAGTAATGACGCTCGCGGAGGTATAAATTGGTATAGGTTTTACAGAAAATGTTATAGGTTGCGTATATTGTTATGGTTTGGATTGCTGAGAAAAAAATGTTACACTTGAAACGTCAGGGAGATATAAGAAGATATGTAATGAAATGAATTAACTAAGAGAAGGGTGCGCCTGGAGATGAAAATGCAGCCACAACAGTTGACAGAGTCGGCGGCATCGACTCTTCATGGCCTTTCCCAGGTGGAGGTGGTGGCGCGACGTGCGCAGGGCCTTGGCAACACGATGCCGGTCAAGACCAGCCGTTCTTATGCACAGATTGTGCGTGAGAATGTCTTTAACCCCATCAATAATCTTCTATATGTGCTTGGAATCGCCCTGATCGCGCTGGGTAAAGTGAGCGATGCCCTGGTATCGGTTGGAGTTGTGTTGTTGAACGTGGCAGTAAGCGTGATCCAGGAGGTGCGGGCGAAACGGACTCTGGATCAGATTGCGCTGCTTACCAGGCCAAGAACAACTGTCATACGGGCGGGTCAGGAGCAAACAGTTGATCCAGGTGACATCGTCACGGGAGATGTGCTCATAGTGCGTCCAGGCGACCAGATTGTGGTAGATGGGCCAGTGCTTTCCACTGAGCGTGTTGACGTTGACGAGTCGCTGCTGAGCGGTGAGTCCGATCTCATAGAAAAGCGGCCAGGAGATTACGTTTATTCAGGCAGTTTTTGCGTGAACGGGAGCGCATTTTACCAGGCCGAAAAGGTTGGAGCGCAGAGCGTGGCGTATGGCCTTACCGCGGGAGCACGCGCGTTTCGTCGCGTCTACACACCGCTTCAGCGCGAAATCAACCTGGTCATCCGGATTATTTTACTTGTTGCGGTCTTCTTAGAGTTTTTAATGGTATTAAGTGCCCTGACCAATACCATTACGTTTGTTGAGTTTGTACAACGATCCGTTGTGATTGCCGGTATTGTGCCCATCGGACTGATTCTGGCGATTACCATCGCCTATACGCTTGGGGCTGTACGCATCGTCAGGCAAGGTGCGCTGGTACAACAATCGAATGCGATTGAGTCACTAAGCAATGTGGATGTGCTGTGCATGGATAAAACCGGGACATTAACCACAAATGCCCTGGAACTCACTGCTGTGTACCCGCTGCACTGGAAAGATGAGGCTGAACTCCGGCGTTTGCTTGGTGATTTTATTGCCAGTGGCAACGTTGGCAACGTCACAAGTAAGGCGATTGGCGCTTCATGTCCGGGAAAACAGCGTCACGTCAAAGAGGAGATACCGTTCTCTTCAGCGTATAAATGGAGTGGATTGGTCCTCGATGATGAGGCGATGCGTGGTATTTATATCCTCGGTGCAGTAGAGATGTTGCAGCCAGCGCTATCCACGCAGGAGATTGAGCAGCTACATTCGCAGGTGGAGGAAGCGTCCGAAAAGGGATTACGGCTCCTGTTGTTCGCATATAGTTCTGAGCTTGTGCCACTACGCGACAACGATGATCGGCCCAGGCTGCCCAACGGACTCGTGGCACTGGGCCTGGTGATTCTGCGCGATCAGCTGCGCCCGGAAGCGCGAAAGACATTACAACAATTTACTGAAGCTGGCATACAATTCAAGGTCATTTCAGGTGATAATCCGCAGACCGTAGCCGCCCTGGCGAAACAGGTAGGATTGAGTGACACTGTCGGCGTCATCTCCGGCCTTGAACTGGCAAAGATGGGTCCGGCCGAGTTTGCGCAGGTGGCCGAGGATACGACGATTTTTGGACGCATTACGCCGCAGCAAAAGGAACAACTGGTCCTGGTGTTACGGGATCGAGGTCATTATGTCGCAATGATTGGGGACGGGGTCAATGATGTTCTTTCGCTCAAGAAGGCGAACATGGGCATTGCAATGCAAAGTGGCAGCCAGGCGACACGCAACGTGGCGGATATTGTGTTGTTGAAAGATTCATTCGCCTCGCTGCCGCCCGCGTTTCGCGAGGGACAGCGGATACGCAATGGCATGCAGGACATCTTAATGCTATTCTTAACGCGTGTGCTTGCTTTTGCCATGCTGATCATCGAAATCCTGGTGATTGGTGAATTTCCCTTCGCTCCCAAACAAGTATCGATCCTCACATTTCTGGCCGTTGGGGCTCCAGCGCTTGTGCTGGCGGCATGGGCTTATCCTGGAACCATGGAAGAGAAAAGGAAGCAGCGGGCATTGTGGGAGTTTGTGCTGCCTGCGTCGTTGATGATAGGCATAATGGGACTCTTCGTCTATATTGGAGAATATTTCGTTACACTGTTTGAGGGGCTCCCCATACCAGTGGACCAGACTATACACCAAGGAATTCATGCCGGAACCACTACCGCAAGTGAATTTGCCGCACGAATGTCGGCTCAAACCGCGCTTACGACATTTACGCTGCTCTGCGGGATCCTCCTGATTGTATTCGTTGAGCCACCATCGAAATTCTGGGTTGGGAGTCATGCATTGCGCGGAGATAGGCGTATTGTCATTTTGGCCCTGGTCATGTTCATAGCCTACGTGTTGTTGTTATTTATTCCGCCGCTGCGCACGTTATTTGATCTTGCACTGCTCGGCTTTTATGACTACCTATTTATTGTACTGCTCGTGGTGCTGTGGGTTTTTGCCGTACGCTGGGCATGGCGTGCACGTCTCCTGGAGAGATTCTTGAGTTGAAATAGGTAGAGACCACGGTGTAAACAAGGAATCAATGATTTTTCATGTTTGTGCCAACTTGCAGCAGCCTCAAGGCGCGTTCAGTGCTATCACTGATCAACTGCGCAGCGTGCTCCATGGCATAAGAAAGGGTCATTGGTCCCGATGGCAGAACGGCGACAGCATCCACACCAAGCGAATAGACAACCTGGTAACCATCTCCCAATCCGCCCGCGAGC
>CATPCK010000011.1 GCA_955652655.1 uncultured Ktedonobacteraceae bacterium
CAGGGACCAGAGCCATGACACACTGGTCCAGCTCATTGCCGCCCACAATTGATAGAAATAGCCCAGTGGGTCCCTCGGGTATAGAGCGCGCGTGAACTCACGCATGGTCTCGGGATGCGACCGCAGGCTCGCACCCAAAGGAGTCGAGGCGAGTTCCTTCATGTAGAATGGTTCTCCCGCGCTTCCTGGCACCAACAGTTGGGCAAGTGCATAGGGCCGGCCGGGGATCATGGTTGCTCCCGTTCCAGTGCTGGCCAGGATCAACCGCCGGCAGCGTTTGGAGTATTGCAAGGCGAACTGTTGAGCCAGGCCGCCGCCCCATGAGAAACCAAGCACGTCTACCTGCCTGTAGCCCAACTGATCGAGCATCTGCGCCACTAACCAGGCGAGAGCCGGAAGGCAATACGGGTAGCTCGGTGTCGGGGAACCGCCGGTACCTGGCACATCAAAACGAATGACTTCGATGGCCGTGTCAACCTCATCAACAAAAGGCTGAAGCGTCTCGAGACTGGATCCAATGCCAGCTATCAGCAGGAGCGGGGTGCGTGTGCCGTCTCCTGCATGAATGGCTATGCGCAGACGCTGGCCCTTGACGGTGATAGTGCTCATATGCGCCTTCAGCGGTGCCTCCGCTTGTTCGTCCATGTCGTGACTCCTTAGATCATCCATTTTAATAAAACCGCTTGCTACTTATATCATACCACTCAGGCTTCCTATGAGACATCCCGAAATTTACCGATGGGCTTGAGAAGCCGATTCGTACCCGTAGGGGCGGGGGTGGTGGTGGAGTGGAGTGGGGACGCTTGCGTCGCCCTCGTCATGTTCACGTAAGCTTCCCCTCAGAGTTCCTTCTCAGCAAAAATTCGGGATGTCTAATATGCACATCGGGTTAAGTAACCAGCACAGTAGGAATAAATCGAGCAAATAAGCCGTTATAACTAAGAAAATGTAAGTATCTGCCTGGTGAGGAAACACCTCTTTATTGGTAAGCCGCCGGGTATGAGAATATGGAGCATAAGGAGAACTTCAATATGCACGCTCTCCCCAAAGCGAGTAGTAAGATCGCTTTAGCAAGTGAGCAACATGAAAATAATTCCCATGCAATTCCCCTCTTCCGTCCCCTGTCACTTCGTGGCGTTACGCTGCGTAACCGCATCGCAGTCGCACCCATGTGTGAGTATTCTTCGATGGATGGCTTTGCGACCGATTGGCATCTCGTTCATCTTGGTAGTCGCGCAGTGGGTGGCGCGGCGCTGGTGATGACTGAAGCCTGTGCGGTTGAAGCCCGCGGACGTATCTCGCCACAAGACCTGGGTATTTATCGCGACGAGCATATCGAGATGTTGTCTCGCATCGCTAGATTCGTGAAAGAGCAGGGAGCAGTGCCAGCGATTCAATTGGCACATGCCGGGCGTAAAGCCAGTACGTATCGACCGTGGAGTGGGAGTGGAGAAATTTCTCGCGAGGAAGGACGTTGGGAGACAATCGCGCCGAGTGCCGAACGCTTCTCAGCGAACTATCCCCTCCCCAGGGCGCTAACTCACGCGGAAATTGGCGAAGTGGTCCAGCGCTTCCAGGATGCCACGCGCAGGGCGCTCACCGCGGGCTTTGAAGTCATTGAGATCCATGCCGCCCACGGCTATCTCCTGCATGAGTTTCTGTCGCCTCTCTCTAACCACCGTGATGACGAGTATGGCGGCCCACTGCTGAACCGTATGCGTATGTTGTTAGAGGTCGTTGACACGATACGTCAGGTAGTGTCTGATGAGCTACCGTTGTTTGTACGCATCTCCGCCAGTGATTGGACCGATGGCGGATTGACTATCTCTGACAGTGTGGAGATTGCGCGCGAACTGAAAAAACACGGCGTTGATCTGGTTGATAGCTCCTCCGGAGGCAACGTGGCTGCGGCCAGAATCCCGCAGTCTCCAGGCTACCAGGTGCCATTTGCCGAACGCATCCGGCGCGAAGCAGAGATTGCCACTGGAGCGGTTGGTCTCATTACTGAGCCACAGCAGGCCGATGATATTATTCGTAATCACCAGGCTGATCTCGTCATACTGGCGCGTGAATTGCTCCGCGACCCTTATTGGCCTCTGCACGCTGCTCATGCTCTGAATCACGATATCACCTGGCCACCCCAGTATGTACGAGCCAAACTTTAGAACGTAGCTCAGAGCATGAGCACGACAGTTGTCAAATGCTATCCGGCAGCTCGATAATGCACCCTTCATCGCCACGCAAGTGCAGGGAAGCCAGGTCAATGGGCTCCTCCCGATCCAGGTGGGTAGAGATAAGCACGAAACCGTTGCCCATCTCGGGCAATTGTATGTGTTGCTCGCTGCCGGAAAAATTAAGCGCGATCAATCGCCGCTGCCTGCCGAATTGGCGTACATAAACAAAACAATCCTGCGGAACCCCTTCGATAGAGGTATAGCTTCCTCTGGCGAGAGCCGGAGTAGCTCGACGGATCTTGAGGAGTGAGTGCGTCAAAGCGAGCATGGAATGGCGATCATCGCATTGAGTAGCAACATTCACCTGTTTGTAGTCGCCGGCAATAGGCAGCCACGGCTCTGCTGTTGGTGGGCAGAAGCCGGCATTGGGGCTGCTATCCCATTGCATTGGTGACCGCTCTGGATCGCGGCCTAAGCCCATACCTGGCATGTTCTTCTCCCATGGATCCTGTACGTATTGCGGTGGGATTTCAATATTGTGCATTCCAATTTCATCACCGTAGTACAGCGTTGGCGTGCCGCGTAGTGTAAGCAAAAGCATCATACCGATACGCGCCTGCCTTGACCCGATTCGGGTTGTAACGCGTGGTTCGTCATGGTTACTGAGAACATAGTTTGGCCACGCCTCTGGCAATAGAGCAGCCTCGACCGCCTCCACCAATCGTCGCACGACACTTGCCTTCCAGGATATACCGACCAGGCCGAAGTTGAGGGGCATATGGAGTTCGTCGTGTTGCGTCCCGTAATAGCGGGCCCATTCCTGCCAGTCAAAGATGTGCATCTCACCGAGAGCAACTCGTGGTGATTGAAGGCTGTAGGTATCCAGCAGTTGGCGCAGTTCGCGATATACGGTGTGAATATCGGCGTGCCCTTTATCATAGAGATGGAGTTGAGAGTCATAATCGCCAAGGCGCTTGTAGGCTGTCACGTCTGGGGTTGGATTGGGTGGATTATCGCGTAAGTGCGGATCTTTCATGATGCGTTGAGCCGAGTCGATGCGCAGGCCGTCCACTCCTCTGTCGAACCAGAAGCGCACAACGTCGAACATAGCCTCTTTGACAGCGGGATTGCGCCAGTTGAGGTCGGGCATTGCCTTGTGGTAGGAATGCAAGTAGTACTGGCGCGTGGTGGCATCCCACTCCCACGCGGAACCGCCCCAGCTTCCTAGCCAGTTGTTAGGGGGAGAACCGTCGGCTTTGGGGTCAACCCACACATACCAGTCGCGTTTAGGATTCTGGCGCGAGGAGCGGGATTCAAGAAACCAGGGATGCCGATCAGAGGTATGATTAGGCACATAATCCATGATCACTTTGAGGCCAATTTGATGGGACTGTGCCACCAGCGTGTCAAATGTAGCGAGATCACCGAAGATCGGGTCAATGCCGGTAAAATCGCTAACATCGTAGCCAAAATCGACCATCGGCGAGGGATAGATGGGCGAAATCCAGATGGCATCAACGCCTAACCAGGTGAGATAATTGAGTTTGGCGATGATCCCTGAGAGATCGCCGATACCATCACCGTTGTCGTCTTTGAAGCTACGTGGGTAGACCTGGTAAATAACGCCCTGTTTCCACCACAAAGCTTGCTGGTTCTGAGGATTGTTTTCCGTGAAGCACCCCATGGCTACAAGCCAGGGGCTTCTACAGTCCTCCCAGGTGGGGATCGCTGTGGGACACTTCCTGCCCCGTTCTGTTTTTGTAGGTGGTAGCGATGCAAGATGTTACGGGCCGCATTGTGATCCCTGTCCAACTCACATCCACAGTGAGGACAGGAATGCCAACGTACTCCTAAATCCTTGGGCACAACACACCCACATCCTGAGCATGCCTGGGAGGTTCCATGGGGAGCAACTTTGACGACTTTGCCACCAGCCTCCGCCGCTTTGTGGCTACAGATCGTGACAAATGCTCCCCATCCTGCATCCAGAATACTCTTGTTTAACCCGCCCTTTGCAGCGGCTCCATTTGGGAGATACTTCCCGTCCTCGTCTTGCTTGGGATCTGGAGCTTTGGTCATGTTGTCGATATGCAACTCCTCAAACACCAGCGTCCCGTAGTTCTTAACCAGGTTGTGAGATTGTTTATGCAAAAAGTCCCGTCGCTTGTTGTTGCGCGCTTTTCGGTACAGTCGAGACAGCTCTTTCTTGGCACGGTTGCGTCTATGACTGCCTTTCTTACAGCGTGCAATCTTTTGATGTGCTGCTTTGATCTCTTCTTCAGCAGTGCGATAGACATGCGGGTTCTCAATGAACGTTCCATCGGAAAGAGCAGCAAAGCAGTGAATGCCTAGATCAATGCCAACTTCTTCTTCAGATGGATGGAAGGTAATGGAAGGGTCAAACTCATACTCGGTAGTGAGAACAGCATACCACTGGTCTCCCTCTCTTTTGATGGTACAGGTTTTGATGGTGCCTTTCATTTCACGGTGAAGCTTGATCTTGATATGACCTATTTTGCTGAGATGGAGTCGCTTATTGATGATCTCATAGCCACCTTGGGGGTAGGTGAAAGAATCGTAGCGGTCTCCACTCTTGAAACGAGGATAGCCAGGCGTTTCACCATTGCTCACCCGTCGGAAGAAGGCTTGCATAGCCTTCTCCAGACGCTTCAAAACCTCCTGTTGAACCTGGCTATGAATATCCTGATATTCTTCTCGCAACTCTTTGATGGCAGGAAGTTGATTGGCTTGCATATGGTAGGAAACAGACACGCCGTTCATCCGATAGGCTTCACGCCTTTCTTCAAGAGCAGCATTGTAAAGTTCCTTGCATCTTCGGAGTATCCATTCTAATTTTCCGCTCTGTTTCTGCGTCGGAGAGATACGGAACTTATATGCCTTGTTCCGAAGATTTGGATTCTTTGGCTTGCGCTCTTTTTTCGGTTGTGCCTGCGTCTTAGTCACGCTTTTCCTTCTTGCTTCTCTTGAGATGATCCGCAATGGCTGTGAGGATTTCTCCATTGATTGATCGATTGTGCTGTTTTGCTGCCTCTCGTATCTCTTCCAACAGAGGGAGAGGGATACGAATTGAGAGCGACTTGGTATCTTTTGTGTTCTCGCCCATATATCTACTATATAGCTAAACTAGATATATGTCAAGAGGTATAGCCCCTGTGCCCAAGCCCCACAAAGGGAACGGCCCTTCTATACCCATGTTTTAAGCAGGGGTTTTACGGGCCGGTTTGATAAAATCTCCCTCTCCTATAGCCCACCTCTGACCTTGGTTCATTCCAGAAGTTGCCCAGCCCATCGAACTCAATCTACCATTATTATAATTCACGCAACGGAGCAAAGCTAACTGTGCAGCCTGATGAGGGCAAGCCTCGCCACTCAATCTCGCTCGAAATACCTATCATGCTTGAAATGGAGTGGCGAGGCTTGCCCTCATCAGGTTTTTCGACCATTGTAGACTTGATTTCCCGCCGTAAGAAAAGCTATGCTTATTTTCATACAGCATACATTTAGAGAAAAACAAGGAGTGTTTCATGGCTCAGTCAACGAACGCGAATACCGTCAACTGGCAAGAAGCTGGAGAAGAGACTATCACACGTTTACGTGCTCTCCTCCGTCTGGATACGCGCAACCCACCTGGCAACGAGGTACGTGCAGCCGAGTACCTGCACGCCCTCTTTGAGGCCGAAGGGATCCCCGGTGAAATAGTGGGACCAGGCAAGGATCGCGGCACATTCATCGCCAGGCTCAAGGGAGATGGGTCGGCGACTCCACTATTGTTGATGTCACATACCGATGTCGTTGCAGTTGAACCGGAGCAGTGGACGCATGACCCATTCTCCGGAGACATCGCTGATGGCTTTATTTACGGTCGTGGGGCACTTGATATGAAGCACATGGTTACTATGGAAGCAATGACCATGCTTCTTCTCAAACGAGCCGCTGTACGGCTCAAGCGCGATGTCATCTTTATGGCAGCCGCCGATGAGGAGTGTGGTGGACACGAGGGTGCGGGCTGGGTTGTTAAGCATCGTCCAGAGCTGATTCAAGCCGATTACGCGCTCAATGAAGGTGGAGGGAGTGGTTTCGTCATCGCTGGCCGTCGCTACTACCCTGTGCAGACAGCAGAAAAGGGTACGGTCCGCTTCCGTATTCGAACGCAAGGTAGGCCCGGACATGGCTCGGTACCTCATAACGAGAACGCCATTCTCAAACTTTCGGCCATTCTGGCAAAGTTCGCTCCAGATCTCCTGCCAGTCCATTTTACCAATACCATG
>CATPCK010000012.1 GCA_955652655.1 uncultured Ktedonobacteraceae bacterium
ACACTTCTCGACAACACCTGGAATACAGGCATAGTTCTCTATCCTTTACGCCACAATCTTATCACATCTTCATAATCATCTTATCATATCTGATGCGTGCACGAGGAGCGACAGCGACCTCAGATGCGATGCTGAGAAGCGCGACAGGGACTTCTCCTGGTATGCGTCCCTGTCGCGCACTGGTGCTATTGAACAATAATCTCCAGGTTCATCCCTTGATGGACCTCACAATAGATGTGATAGGTGCCTGCAGCGCTAAATGGTCCGATCTCCGCACTACCGCCTTTGACTTGCACGTTGTTGACGCGAGGTGCGTCTGGCTCGTTGGTGGTTTTGGGAACGCCATTCTGCCAGGAGCCATTGGCCAGGATGTGCAGAGCCGCGACGTCATCCACCAGCGTGAGCTTCGAGCCTTTGGGAATGGTGACAGAAGGCTGGAGAAAACTGCCAGCACCCATATGGACTGTTGGCACGCCGTTAGTGTAGGTTGTTCCCGTGGCCAGTGATTCCTGCGCAATGGCCCCAATGAAAATGGCCCCGATAACCAGGCCTGCAACCAGGCTCAAGGCTGATGGAAGCCAGCGCGGAGCCTGCCGGCTGCCCTGACGATAGTTCTGCACCGCTGCTCCGATACTGCCTCCAAACGCTATAATCGCGACCGCACTGATGATCACCACCCCCACAAAGTGACCAAACCCTCCCTGTGGGTCTGTCTTTGGATGGACCAGGCTTTCGACGACATAGGGCTCGGTGAAGACCAGGTAGAGGTTATATCCTCCCAGCAGGGTGGTCACCAGCGGTGCCCAGCGGAATCTGGTTGCGAGGATACCTGCGCTTGCCAGTCCAACCACCGTCGTGATGACGATGTCCTGACTCGGGGAGCCGCTAAAGATCGTGAGTGCTATTGCGCCGCCAAGACCTCCAAGCCCCCCTACAAGGAATGCCCAGAAGGCGATCCTTCCAAGGACAGAGGGTGGTTGACGAGAAAACAGGTGTGTCTGTGTTGCTTCTACATTCATGGCTGGATCTTTTTCCTTTTTTGTTTCCATGCTCATGGCTGATTCCTTTTCCTTTCTTGCTGTGCAAGTGTATTGCAAGTGCATTATTGGACGATGACCGTTTCACTTTTCATCTTCCGGTTTTCGATGACCCTCTGATCTGCCTACAATAAGGTAGCATAAAGCTCTTATTCGTTCGACTCGGACATATTATCCAACTCCGACAGCAGGGTGACAAGAAGGGGAACCAGTGCTGCCCATGCGCGAAAATAACGCACGTCCCCACTGGTGTGCAATTGTACTTTGCCCCGCCACTCGGTCTGATCAGTCCCTATCTCTTCTTGCCACACACGAACCGTAAATAGATGAGAACGAGAACTGTGGGAAGGTTTCTCCATGTTCATACGCTCCCTCTTGCATCTTTCCCACAGAACAGATTCTGTGTTCTGCAAGGATGTTGACGTTGTTGTTCATCTTGAGGAGAGTGTAGGACATGCACCGTTGCTTAACCGTTGCTTCCAGGCGTTCCTTGATGCATGGCTGTGAGCGAAGAGCGTTCCCTTTAAAAACACCTGGATGGTGCTTGACAAAACATGGATCTGCCGGTATGTTATCCATATTGGATATATCCAATATGGATAACACTTGAAAGCAGGAAAGCGCGATGCAAAACATACAACGTGACCC
The DNA here is from genome assembly GCA_955652655.1 of uncultured Ktedonobacteraceae bacterium. Classification (GTDB taxonomy): domain Bacteria; phylum Chloroflexota; class Ktedonobacteria; order Ktedonobacterales; family Ktedonobacteraceae; genus UBA11361. Next base: position 1,686 of record CATPCK010000012.1, read on the forward strand.
AGAAGCACTTTTGCCACTTACACCTGCGGTGTTCCATATCTTGCTGGCACTCGTAGGTTGTGATCGTCATGGCTACGGCATCATGCAGGAAGTGAATTTCTTCACCGAAGGGAAATTGCGCCTTGGGCCGGGAACGCTCTACCGCTCTATCAAGCAGATGCTTTCTGAAGGGCTGATTACCGAGTTGGATGAACGCCATGATCCGGTACTCGATGACCAACGGCGTCGCTACTACCGGCTTACAGACTTTGGTCAACGCATTCTAAAAGCCGAGACAGAACGCCTGGAGCATGTACTGAATGTCGCCAGGGCAAAACAACGCTTGCGAGGTCCAGAGCCGACAACAAGCGGGGGAGGCTTCTAGTGACACACTCTTCTAAAAGCATCGTATCTGTCTCGGAGCGTCTCTACCAGGGACTTCTTGTAGCCTACCCGGCGACATTTCGGCAACAGTATGGTTCGCAGATGACACAGGTGTTTCTCGATTGCTGCCGCGTGGCATATCAACAGAATGGGACCATCGGCGTTCTCCGCTTATGGACACCCACGCTTGGCGACCTGGTCACCAATGCAATCGCGGAACATATTTCGACTATCATGCATAGACTGAGAACGCAAAAAGCTCTCTTCAACGCACAACTGTGGCCAACGCTTCAAGGACAAGGAGGGAATATGCTACACATCACAAACGGCGACAGTGTCGGGGGAACGCTCCAACAAACAGGTCTAACAGGAGATATTCTGACCTGGAAGGATATACTGCATGAAGGCCCCACACCCCCAGGTCTTTCGCTTGAGCAGATGAGCAAGATTCGTGCGCAATTTATTGCTGACTGTGCTCTGGGTACCTATGAAGATGTGCTGGCTGACTTCATGCACAGGGATGCGGCGCTGGCCCAATTTCATGCACACAAGGAAGTGATTCTATGGTTTGAGCACGATCTGTACGACCAGTTACAGCTCATCCAGATCCTGGACTGGTTCTCGCACCATGATCCCGGAGAAACCACCATTAGCCTGATTTGCATCAATGCGTTTCCAGGCATCGTCAACTTTATCGGCCTCGGGCAATTGAATCCCACCCAGTTACGCTCATTGTACGAAACGCGCCGTAAATTGACTGAGGTAGAATTCACGTTGGGGAGCGAAGCCTGGAAGGCGTATTGTTCGCCTGATCCCAAAGTGCTAGAAACTTTCCTTAGTAAGGACATATCCGCTCTGCCATTTCTCAAAGCGGCTCTACTCCGGCATCTCGAGCAATTTCCCGCGCAGCAAGGTGGCTTGTCTCGCACGGAACGCCAGATTATGGAAGTCATAGCTTCGGGCGTCCACAAACCGTTTGATATCTTCCGCGCCACCCAGGAAAAAGAGGAAAGCCCATTCATGGGAGATAGTACGCTCTGGTTATCCCTCTCCACCTTGTGCACAGGGAAAAAGCCCTTACTCAAACGTACGGATGGCGGCACGTTTTCATTTCCCACAACCGGTCACTACGATACAGCGTTTCTAGAGCAGGTGCTTGTCCTGACAGAGGAGGGACGGAACGCGCTCGTTGGGCAGGCCGATTGGATCAAGATCAATAGCGGTATTGATCGATGGCTGGGAGGAGTTCATTTACAGGGGCGAGACGCGGCATGGCGGTGGGATACTCAGCGAGAAACACTTGTCCAGGTACAGGGTGCAGCTTGATCTATCCATCATCTGATTACATTTTCAGGGTTTCAGCCAAAAGATGAGGAGGACGTATCCTGCCTGTTTGGAATTGTAATAATTATTGAAGAACGAGAGTTAGTGGAAGCAATACCTGTGGTATACTTCCATAAGAAGAAGACTAGGGATCGTTAGCAAGCGAAAGTCACTTCCACCAAAAGGGAGTAATGGAGTGATCGAGGCACTTGAGCAGAGGCTGGTTGCATATGATGTGTGGCTTGATCGGCAATCTTTGGCGGCAAATACTAAAGAAACGCCTACTGTCTCCAGGTGCGTCAGTATGGGGAGTATCTTGTGCCACGTACTTTGCCTGATACAGCCATAACACTCCCTGTGTCGACGTGTTAGGAGATCATGATGGTTCCGACCCTGCACATACGGCTGCTCGGCGATTTCAGCCTTCTCTACGGTGACCAACAGGTGACGAGCCTTAACACTACGCGCCTCCAATCCTTGCTTACCTACCTCGTATTGCACCGCGATGTTCCCCAACGTCGCCAACATCTGGCTTTCCTCTTCTGGCCCGACGCGACTGAGGCTCAAGCCCGCAATAACTTACGCCAACTGGTGCATCAGTTGCGCCAGGCCTTCCCGGCTGTTGAGCAGTTCCTGCATGTTGATACGAGCATGTTGTACTGGCGCCTCGACACGCCATTGAGCCTCGATGTCGCTGCATTCGAACAGGCACTCCATCTGGTAGACACAGCCGCACGACAGAATGACCAGCAAACACTGCGAGCCGCTCTAGAGCAAGCGGACAGGTTGTATCGGGGGGAACTCCTGCCCAGTTGCTACGATGGATGGATTCTGCCTGAGCGGGAGCGGCTGCGCCAGTACCGCCTGCAGGCACTCGAACAACTGCTTCGCCTCTTTGAAGTACAGGGCGACACCGTCACCGCCATCCGCTCTGCCCAGCGCTTGCTCGTTCTCGACCCCCTCTCCGAAGATCTCTATCGCCGTCTGATGCGCTTGTTTGCGCTGAATAACGATCGCGCCAGCGCATTGCATGTGTACCACACCTGTGTTACCACCTTACAACGCGAAATGGGCGTCGACCCCGATCCGGCGACCCGAGAAGCCTACGAGCGACTCATGCAGCAAGAGACGCCGGTCATACAGGCCATCGTCCATCAACCGCTGCCCGCTACTACCCCAACGCTCATCGGACGAAAGCGCGAGTGGGAGCATCTGCACGATGCTTGGCATCGCGCTACCGATGGAGGACCCCACTTCGTGCTTGTGACCGGGGAAGCGGGCGTGGGCAAATCACGGCTGGCCGAGGAATTCCTGCTGTGGGCGAGCCAGCAGGGTGCCGCCACCGCGAAGACGCGCTCCTATGCCGCTGAGGGCCAACTCTCGCTCGCACCCGTGACAGAGTGGCTCAGGAGCGAGGGTCTGCGAGCGCTTCTCAGGCAACTCGACGAGGTCTGGCTCACCGAGGTCGTGCGCCTCCTGCCGGAGCTGTTAGCGGAGCAGTCAGCTTTACCGCACTACGAGTCAGTGACCGAGTATGGCCAGCGCCAGCGCTTCTTTGAGGCCCTGGCGCGCGCCATCCTCCTCACACCACAGCCATTACTTTTGTTGATCGATGACGTGCAATGGTGTGACCAGGAAACGCTGGAATGGCTGCATTTTCTGTTGCGCTTCGACCCTATGGCGCGACTGCTCGTCGTCGGTTGCGCCCGCGCGGAAGAATTACCACCTCTCCACCCACTACGAACCCTGCTGCAGCATCTGCGCACCACAACAGGTGTGACTGAAATTGCGCTCCAGCCGTTGGATGCGGCGGAAACCGCAAAACTGGCCGCGCAGGTGGCAAAGCGTGAATTGGATATGGACTCGCTCATGCGCCTGTATCACGAGACCGGGGGATATCCCCTGTTCGTGGTCGAAATCGTGCGGGCTGGCCTGGAACGAGCGCCAGCTGGCGCGCTAGTGGCCGATCGCCCCCACAGGCAACTGCCGCTTGATGATGCTCGAACGCTTCCGCCACGGGTGCATGCGGTGCTTGTCGGTCGCCTCCTTCAACTCTCGGCTTCCGCTCGCGGGTTTGTTGAACTGGCCGCGACCATTGGCCGCGAATTCACGCTCGACCTCTTGAGCACCGTCGGCAACGCCGACGCCGATAGCGCCGTACGTGCGCTGGACGAACTCTGGCACAAACGGATCGTGCGGGAACACGGCGCGAACAGCTATGATTTCACCCACGATAAGCTGCGCGAGGTGGC
>CATPCK010000013.1 GCA_955652655.1 uncultured Ktedonobacteraceae bacterium
AGTACACTGGCTGCTTCCTGTTGGCATCGGAATGATTGCGATGCTGGTGTTATGGGAATTGGGTTCATTGGTACTGGCATGGGGTTTGGCGCGCTACGATGACCTTCGCTATGGCATACCTCGTACCTACCAGACCGATGCCGTGGTTGGACACGGGGGTGATAGCACCGAGCATCCGAGCCATTTCATGGCTGTCAACCTGAATCGCCAGGCGATCGTGGTGGAATTTCCTGCCGGTAGTCAGTCCGGCGCCCTGAGCTACGTGGTGCCCTACTATATCCTGGGGCCGGGCGGCGACTTGACGCCCATCACGCTGGAATTCCGTGACGTCACCGGTGATGGCAAGCCCGATATGATCATACATATGCACCTGCCATCGCAGGACCAGACCTATGTTTTTATCAATGCTGGTACGAAATTTAGAGCGCCAACCGCTAAAGACACTATTCATTTGTGACGAGATTTACGCATAAGTTAAGAAAAAGAGGGGCTTGCAATCAAGCAAGCCCCTCTTCTTTTCTCAAATGCTAGCGGAATATACGTTGATAGTGTTCCGCCACCAGTTCAGCTGGAAAGAACTTGAACAGGTTTAGCGCCACCAGGGCGAAAGCCGCCCAGTCGAATCCTGCATCAATAGGGACGCCCGCGACCGTACCAATCAAGGGGAACACAGTACTCAAGAACGTCTCATTGAAGAGGTCCGGGAATAATAGCAGCAACAGAAGGCCACCAATCGCAGCGAAGAAGAGCAACTTGCGCCATAAAGAGATGCGCCGATCGGTTATCAGCCCGCCGATAAATCTAAAGGTTTTACGCGCGTGCAAAAAGATTTGCCAACGACTGAGTTTTACACGTTTTGTATCATATGTTTGTGATTGCATCATTACATTGTTCCTCCTGTACTTCACATAGGTAATACGTATCAAGAGAAACATTAGTTGTAGGTGGCCTCCAGGGGTCGCTCTGGTCCGGCTTTCGCGTCAAGAATGGAGCGTAATGAGCCCTTTTTGGGCGGCGAGTGAGACTGCTTCTGTGCGATTGGTAGCACCTAACTTGCCCATGATGGAACTGACATGGAATTTGGCGGTTCGTTCGCTGATAACAAGTTGAGCCGCGATCTCTTTATTCGGCATTCCCTGCGCTAAGAGATTCAGTACTTCGAGCTCGCGCTCGGTAAGAGGCTCGAAAGGTAGGGCATGCTGCGTTGTATGATTGTATGTTACACTTGCTGAGCCTGTGATGGGCTGGTGCCCCATGTGACGCAGCAATTTGGAGGCGACGACGGGTTGCAAAAGCGACCCACCGGCCATGGTGATGCGTATAGCGCTGAAAATTTCGTCGCGCGGTGCCTCTTTCAACAGGTAACCATTCGCGCCAGCCTGTACCGCGTGTATAATACGTTCATCATTGTCAAAAGCCGTAAAGACAATGATGCGGGAATTGGGCTGCTGCTGGCGTAGGCGACGAATAGTCTCGACGCCATCTAGCTGGGGCATTTCGAGGTCGAGGAGGAGAATATCTGGCTGCATGGTCAGTGCCAGCCGCACCGCTTCAATGCCGTTGACGGCCTCCGCGATGACCTCGAAATCTGGCTGTGTCTCCAGTACGGCTCGTAAACCCTCGCGCAGTATAGGATGATCGTCCGCGAGCAAAATGCGAATTTTATCCATCTACTGGCCTTTCTCGCGATACGGGACCCGGGCAACAATACGGGTCCCTGCCCCCAGTTCGCTTTCAATACAGAGCGTGCCCTCGAGCAATTTCACGCGCTCACTCATGCCGGTTAAGCCAAAGTGTTGCCCTTCGCCGCCGATGTTTGTCACCTTGTCTGGATCGAAACCACAGCCGTCGTCCTGCACCACGATCTCTACATACTCATTGTCTCCTGTGAGCATCATCTCGATATGCTGTGCCCTGGCGTGTTTGCAGGCATTTGCCAGCGCCTCCTGCGCGATACGATAAATGCCCACTTCCAGGCGTGTCGAAAGTTGCGGGAAAGTGAGATCAGGAGAGCAGGAGAATTGTATAGTGGGCGCAGCATCTTCACAACCCTGTTGCGCCAGAGTTGCCAGCGCTTCCGGCAGGGTACGATTTTGTAATGGCGCCGCTCGCAAATCCATCACGGAACGACGCGCCTCTTTCAGGTTGCCGCGGGCAAGGTCAAGCGCGCGGCGCAGTGCCTCCTGGGCGCGTTCTGGGCGCGTTGTTGCCAGGGCATCAGCCGTCTCCAATTGCAGCGTGATGGCCGCTAATCCCTGCGCGAGGGTATCGTGGATCTCCCGGGCCAGCCTGTTGCGCTCCTCGATAGTGGCAAGGCGCGTGGCCGCGACTGTATGTTCGGCGGAGAGACGCGCCCGTTGTATCGCCAGCCCTATCTGGTCGCCAATGATGTGCAGCAGTTGTAGTTCTTCTGGCAGCAGTTCACGCCAATCTTCGCTGGCAACATTCAGTACACCCAGCGGTGTCGCGCTGGCGTAGATGGGTACGCTGGCATGAAAACGTAAACCCCAGGAGGTGGGGTCACTATCGCGCTCGGCTTTCTTCAGGCGGCTACAGCGGAATACATCGATATTGGCGGCCCCTTCAAGACAGCCCTCCAGGAACGTATCCAGGCAGAGACAATAGCCGGTCATGCGTTCTGGATGGTCCGCAAGATAGGGTGGGAGTGATTGCGCTGCGGCCAGGTATGGTTCGCCCTGTTGATCGAGCAGCCAGACCCAACCCGTTTGCAAGCCAAGCAGGTTAGTAACTTGCGTTAATACCTCCTGCAGCGCCTCATGCACATCTACCTTGCGGTTCAGATGCCCCGCGATGGTGTAGAGCACCGCCAGTTCACGATTGCTACGTAACAGTGTCGCGGTTTCTTGATTGATGGTGGAGTTCTCTGGTTGCGTTTCCATAGTGAAAGTATATCACTGCGTCGCTCCCTACGTCGAGGTGCTGCGGTCCTTCCAGTTCCACCATTTCAAAAGCTCAGAGTCATGGACCTGCCTGTTCCGCGAAGGTCAGGAGATAGCCATTGCAGTCCTCGATGGTAAATTCCTGTGCCCCATAGAACGTCGTAGCCATATCAAGGACAATTTTTACTTTGCTCTGTAAGCTCGCGTAGAGGGCCTTGATGTCTTCTACTTCAATGTAGAGGGTGAGTGATCCACCAATTGCTTTGCCTTCGAATACGGGCAGATCCCCACTCAAACTTTTCCTGCTCTGAAACATGATCTCTACCATAGCATGCTGCATCATGGCCCAGTCAAATTCTCCTTCTTCGGGAACAGTGGTCAGCAATGTAAAACCCAGAACGTCTCTGTAGAAAGCCACTGTACTATTCACATGTTCGACCATCACGTTGGGTGTCAGCTTCTTCAATGTCACGGCCATGGTTTCTTGCTCCTTTTTGTGTATGCTGTAATTCGTGGCAACAATCTCTACCGCTATTGTACATGTAAGTTGTGACAACGGTATGTCAGTAGCAATTGCCATGTACACGTTTTTGCGCTTCCTCATCGCTGCGCTCTTGGCAATGATAGCTTTGTGGAGTTGGGGGTG
>CATPCK010000014.1 GCA_955652655.1 uncultured Ktedonobacteraceae bacterium
ACATTCCGTCCACGGTTTCTCCTGTGCTACCAGGCGTCATAGCTCCATCGTTGGAGTAGAGGCGCATATATGCACGGAAGTAAAACTGTGGATTGTAAAGTTGTCGATACAGGTTCTTTAATGGTAATCCTCGTTCACCGCGATTTCGGATGATACCCAGGACTGTTGTGGCGTCCTGCAATTTCGCATACCTCGCTTTACTGAGTATCTAGGTCCCTGTGCCCCTTTGCCCTGCACGCCGCTTTCCGGCGCTCCCTGGTGGGACGTGACCCCCACGACTCATATGGGCACTCTGTTACCCTAAAGGTCGCCGTTTGTAGGTAATCCCGTGGTACGTCTTTGAGATACGTTCTAGCCACACCTTAGGGCCTCCATTCATCCCTTGAGTTGACCTCGTTGGTCTTCTTTCACCTTCAGGGATTGCCTCGGCCAACGGTTCAAGCCAAAGCAGAAGGTGACATCGGTTTCAAGCGTTCTTCCGATGGGCGCTCACGTACACCAAGTCGAGATTGGAGTTCAAGCAGTCTAGCCTTACCCATGGTGGGCGAGCCATACGGCTGCCATGCTCTACAACGCCTTCAAGCATGCGCCGCTTCCCCAACATGCTGTTGTTCCTTTTGGCTTTCGCCGCCGGGTGAGTTGGTAGCTCAAGAACATCTCCCTAGTTCCTCCTGTCTGTGACAGGGATATCTCAAAGCGCCTCACGGCGCACTCCATACTCACGGCTTTCACCGCATCAGGCTCGACTTCACCGTTCGAGGAGGGCTACGACCTCTTCTTGTTTGCGTCCAGCACTCACGTCAAGCACCTGACGAGCTTCCAAATCGCAGAGGATCGTGTCATAACAGTGTCCTTTGCGGCGAGCAAACTCATCAATGCCAAGATACTGAGGAGTAGCGAGAGGCTGCTGTTCATCCATGCTTAGTCCTTTTTGCTCGATGTCCTGGCAGGCAACGGTTTGGAAACACTCCTGAGCAAAGCGTGGGCCTACTCCTGTAGCAGTGGCGACATGCGCGATAGGCTGGGTGTAGGCCTGCTTGCCGATCGCTTCGCGCAAGCGGGCGGTCGTCTTCCTGCGCCAGCCACACGCCGTATCGGGTTCCGTAAAGGATGTTCGACAGTGCAGACAGCGAAAGCGCCGTTTGAGCACGATCAGTTCGACTGGATGTCCTCGCAAGGCCATATCTCGTTTCTTTCTTGGTCGCATGTCATGGATTTTGACACAGATGTGTTGACAATGAGGGCAGGCTGCCTGGGTCGTTGTTGCCATGACCTCCACCCTGATTGTCCCATTGGCGAGCCAGTGCTGGCTCACAATTTGCAGTTCGCCGAGGTCTAATGGCACCAGCATGGCTTCACTGCTGGCTGCGTCCTCTGTGGTATGCTGATTTGGCAAGGGGTGTCCTCCATAGGCGCGGACTTAAGGAAAAAGGAGGGAAAAAGCAAGACATCGTCCAGATGTGAGAAAGTAGATGGAGAAAATCCAAATCCCATCAACTGTCTCAGGAGGAACGATGTCACACACGACTCATCATAGCGACCCGATGCCAGCGCAGCAAGAGCTGGATCTCACCGATGCGAGGTGGAATGACGTGGTCAGCACTCGCTTGCCCGCCACGCTAGAAGCCCAAGCGCGCCAGTTGAAGGCCTGGAGTCGGCAGCGCGGAGTGGGCTGCGTCAGCGATCTGTTACGCGCCCTCTTGGTGTACGCCTGCTGCCAGTACTCTTTCCGGGAACTGGGCATGTGGGCCGTCCTCAAAGGGGTTGGCTCGCTCTCGGAGCGGGCGTGGCGCAAACGGTTGGACCGCTCCCGGCAGTGGATTGCCTGGTTGCTGGGTGAGCTGCTCGGCGTGCATCAAACGCCGCAGTGGCTGCCCAAGGGCGTGGGACGGGTGCTGCTCATCGATGCCACGCGCTTCAAGGTGCCAGCGGGCACCGGCGATGATATCCGGTTGCACCAGAGCGATGATCTGCGAGCGGGTCGCATGGAGCAGGTGCAGCTGACCGATCGGCATCAGGCCGAGTCGCTCTCCCACTTTGAGTTCCGAGCAGGCGATCTGGTGGTGACGGATGCGGGCTATGCCGTGGGAAGCTCCGTAGAACTGACGCAGCAGCGTCAGAGTGTGCTGCTGCAACGCACTGCGGCCTCGCAACTGCACCTGGAAGAGGAAGGGGGCCAGACGATCAACGTGAAAGAGCGGGTGAAGCACGTCGCGGCCAACAGCCTCAAAGAAGTGGGGGGCTTTGTGCGCTTGCCAGAGAGTGGCAAACGCGCAAGGGTGCGCGTGCTGTGTTATCGCTTGCCCAAAGAGCAGGCCCGCAAAGCGCGTGAGCGCAAAGCGGCCAAGCTGCGCAAGAAACACGGACCCAGCTACAATCAGGAACTGGTGTGGTGGGCGGGCTGGGTCGTGCTGGTGAGTACGACCGACCCAGCCGAGTGGAGCGGCAAAGCGTTGGTAGCGTTGTATCGGGCGAGATGGCAAATTGAGCTGTTCTTCAAGCGGCTCAAACAGTGCTTGCAGCTCCACCAATTGCGGCTGCAGGAGTGGGAGCGAGTCAGTTGCGTGGTGCAGTTGAATCTGATCGGCTGGTGGCTGCAAGAGGAGGAAGCCCAGTGGATGCGCGAGATCTTGACCAGCACGCTGGTGCCGCTGGCAGACAACCTCTCAGCCGTGAGGGAGCCGGGAGAGGGTGCAGGGGAACCGGAGGAGGACAGCGGGATACTCAGCAGTTGGACGCTGGCGCACTTTTGTTGCGAGCAGGTGCGCACCATGGTGCGCGGGGCCTGGTCCCATCGGCGCATCCAGGAGTGCCAGTCGGCTTTGCAACGCTACGTGCGCAGTCGCCAACGCAAGCGAGGCCATCGTGAGACGGAGCAGCGTGCCTTGCTGCAACGTCGATGTCCCCCACCAGCAGAGGCTGGTGGGGCTTAAGTCCGCGCCTATGGGGGTGTCCTCCGTGACTTGATTGGTTTTCTTACCAAGTCTAACGAAGGACAAACCCGCTGTTCTCTTCCTTCCTTTTTTACTCTGTTTCCCCCGGAAGGATGGAGACCCTATTCCCTCATTTACCCACGAATTGCGCAACGAGGTTGTTGAAGAGCTAATCTGTAATCAGGGAGGCAAAAGCCGCGTGTACCTGAACATTGAACTTGTGAGAAGTGGTAGAAAGAGAAGGAAAGAGCGCGAAAAAGGCCGAAGAGGAGAGGAATCGAAGAAAAACCAGGAAAAGAGGCCACAAGGCTCTACGCGGAGAGCAAGGCTGTCCGAAGCAAGGGAACGCAGAGACAACAGATCAGTCTATGACGCTGTCGCCAAATCGAGCGCAGTGGCAAAGGTTTTTGGGACGCCGAACAGCTTGATCGTGACTTGACCAGCTGTTGGGGCACGCGCGTTGCGAGCCCGACGCTCTGTCCACGCGAGACGATAATG
>CATPCK010000015.1 GCA_955652655.1 uncultured Ktedonobacteraceae bacterium
CTCTACATTTGCCAAGCATCACGCGACTATTGAACTGGAAAGGGTGAAACGTATCCTTCCAAAAAATTTGCATACTTTTCCAGGCACATAGAGGGAAGGATACCCTTATATAACATCCTCTCTCATATTTTTCTGGTACAATACAAACCATTGTATATGAGATCAAGGAATAGCGAGGAATTCCTATGCGCGCCGATCGATTGCTTTCTATAATGCTGCTCTTGCAGGTGCACCAGCGCATGACAGCCCGTGAACTGGCGAAGCGACTGGAGGTATCCGAGCGCACTATCCACCGCGATATGGAGGCATTGAGCGGGGCGGGTATTCCGGTTACGGCAGAACGAGGTATCGGAGGAGGTTGGTGCCTGCTGGAGGCATATCGAACGAACCTGACGGGTCTCAACGAGGCGGAGATACAAGCGCTCTTTCTGACCAAGCCTGTGCGCCTGCTGGCGGATCTCGGGCTGCGTAAAGCCGCCGATGCCGCCCTGATCAAACTGCTCGCGGCTCTACCGTCAATGTCACGTCACGATGCTGAGCAGGTATCTCAACGTATCCATGTCGATGCGACCGGTTGGCACCATACAGAGGAAGATATTTCTTCGCTCTCCACGCTGCACGAGGCTATCTGGAAGGAACGCCAGGTATCCATTCTCTACCAGAGAGATGGTGGCAGCAGCTTTGAGCGTGTGGTCGATCCACTTGGACTGGTAGCTAAAGGGAGTACCTGGTACCTGGTGGCGGCTGTTGAAGGTGAGGCACGTTCCTACCGGGTCTCGCGGGTGAAAGGCGCCAGTGTGACAGATCAACAATGTACTCGACCCAAGGATTTCGACCTGGAGGCATTTTGGGCACAGTCATCCACCCATTTCGTGGCCAATCTGCCACGATACCCTGTGACAGTACGCATCGCGCCAGAAGTGCTGGAGACGGTCTATCGCGCGGGAAGATACGCGCGGATCGACAAAGCTGAACCACCAGATGTCGATGGGTGGATTACACTGCACCTGCAGTTTGAGCAGGAAGAAGCGGCTCGCGGGTATTTGTTAAGTTTTGGCACTCAAGTAGAGATCATTGAACCACAGTCTTTGCGCGAGAAGGTGATTCAGCTCGCGGAGAGTGTTACCACCTTCTACGCGCAAAGAAGTTTTTAGCGTGACTAGTGGGCATAGCCCGTTAGCTCAACATAGCCTTCGCCTAGCACCTGTGTACCGGCGCTTTGACCGCGGATTGTTACCGCACCTTCCCAGTAAGAGTTGCCGGTCGATTGGTAGACGACGAGCTCTTGATTTTGCAGCTCAGGGGTGAGAGTCAGCGATGTGCGCAATCGCGGGTCGTTGATCTCGATTTGCCAGGCGGAGGGATAGGTAGCGCCTGTCACCTGGCTCGTCCAGTGATTGAGAATACCCACACGGAGGGCGCCTGGAGGCAACAAACGTTCATTGCTGTTGGCGCCAATAAGGCCAGCATAGGTAGCACCAATTTTACCGTTGGCATCGCGGATGAGGTAGATCATCATCTCCGTGTTGTTGTTCAGTTGGATGCTGAACCAGTCCCAGCCACCGCTGCCGAAGGAGAGGAAGTTACCCCACTGGTGATCCATCCAGGCTTCGCCAGTTACCTGTAACGGTTGGTTGTGGTCGACGAATGTGCCCGATAAGGCCATACGAGTCCGTGAATAGTAGTAGGAGAAGCCCCCAACACCAAAGGATATGAGGCCGTTGCCATTGTGCAAAGCGGGTGGCTTGAGGCCAAGGAGGGAGAGGTGCATGGTGTAGTTGGCCATCTGCGCCGCGAGATGATCGCGCCCATTCACACCCCGAATCGACCAGTCGCCTATGGCAACATCGATGCCCCTTGTGGATGTACCGTCAGGGATGAACGCTCCCGGTTCGATCTGACGGCGCTGGTCAAAATGGAACTGGCCTTGTGTCACGTCAGTAATGGCAAAGTGGGCGGCAAAGACGGGCGGGAGATCGCTGCGCAAAACCTGAAAGAAGACCAGCTCGAAACCATAGTGATGCGGCCTGCCATCGGGAGTGGTGCCATGCATGTGTCCCGTGTAATACCACCACTCGGTGAGGTCACGATGAGCGGCCTCGTCCTGTGGGAAACGGACAGGCGGTAAGGGTGTTGCTTGTGGCATAGTGTTCACAACGGGAAGTTGTGCATTGGTAGAGACGATGCCTGGTACACCGCATGAGGCCATTACGAGAGCAAGTAATAGTAAGATGATAGAGCGGCTCAGGCCGCCATGTAGATTTTTCAACGTGAGCCCCCTCTCATCTCCGCGTCTGTGTATGATTCTACTTCTGGTTTATTGTGTACCGCGCCGGTTTCTTGCCCACTCGAAGCGAGATATTCGGCAAGGGCGGGAGGATGGCGCTGCACACCAGCGAAGGGTAACCACCAGTTCAGATTGCCAAGGAGGCGCATGGTAGCAGGTACCAGGAGGCCGCGCACGAGGGTGGCATCAATGACGACGGCGATGGCCATACCGAGACCAAGCGCTTTTACCAGGATCATATCGGCGGTGGCAAAACAGGAACTGACGACGATTACAATGACGGCGGCACTGGTGATGATGCCTCCACTGCGCTGCAAACCAAGGGCTACCGCACGGGTGTTATCACCGGTTTGCCAGTAGGACTCCTGAATTCGCGAGAGAAGGAACACTTCGTAGTCCATCGAGAGTCCGAAAAGCGAACAGAAGAGCAGTATGGGGCCGGAGGCCTCAACGAAACCCAGAGGCGTAAAACCAAGCAACTGGTGTAAGAAGCCGTTCTGGAAGATGACCACGAGGGCGCCATAGCTTGCCAGAATGGAGAGTGTATTCATCAAGATGGCTTTTAACGGCAAGATGAGAGAACGGAAGAGAAACAGCAGAACGATATATGTCGTAATCGCCACGACTACGACGGCTATAGGAAAATCGGTGTAGAGGGAGGTGACATAGTCCATATCACCGGCTGTACTGCCATCTACCAGTGTCGTGATACCGTTGCCGGGTGTGGTGTTGCGAATGGTCTGAACTAAGGCCTGCGATCGCTGGTCGAGCATACCATATTTGCTGGTGACGAGAATCATGGTCGTATTGCCAGAGACCGAGGATTTGAGGAAGGCCGAGAGGTAAGGATCAGAGATCTGTTGGGGATGGGTATAGACTAGCTCGTATTGCTCCAGGGTGTAGCGCGGGTCAGCGCTGACAACGCTGTCGACGCGAGCTACACGAGGATCGGCCTGGATACGCCGTATATAGTTATAGAGATTACGAATGTTCGTCGTGGTCAGAACATCGCCGGGGGTTTGTACCGCCATGAGAATGGGGGTAGTCTCCCGGTCATTGAAGCGCTTCGCCAGCAGGTCGAAGGCGGCGCGAGATGGAACATCTGGCGGCAGAATAGAGGCATCCGGAGCCGAGAAACGCACTCCCAAGAAGGGCAGGCCAAGGGCAACGAGCAGGATGAAGACAGGGACAAAGACCTGTACCGGATAGCACATGACGACGTGTGAGAGCTGATACCAGAAACCGTGGTGATCATTGGCCAAAGGAGCAGCCTGGGAGAGCGTGGAGGTAGTCACACTCGACGTTCGTCGCCAGAACCGTGGTAGTCGGACGGGAAAGGCGTTGATCCTGTTGCCGATGATGGCTAAGGCCGCGGGTAGGAGGGTAATCGCCGCTAGGACCGCCAACAGGACTACCATGACACCTGCCATACCGACTGAACGCAAAAAGTTGATGCGAAAGAAGATGAGCCCGGCCAGGCCGATGGAGACGGTCAGCCCTGAGAAGATGACGGCGCGACCTGCTGTCGCAACAGTGATGGCGACGGCTTCCTCGACATTGCGGCCATGAGCCAGTTCTTCGCGGAAACGACTGACCATAAACAACGAGTAGTCAACGCCAAGACCAAGGCCAAAGAGCGTAGTGATGTTGAGCACAAAAATGGAGAGCGGGGTGATCTGCCCCAGGCCGAAAACGAGTGCCAAAGAGACTGCTACGGCTCCACCACCGACAAGGGCGGGAAGGATAGCAGCAACTACAGAGCGGAATACCAGCAGCAAAGCAATGATGGCGAAGGGAATAGCAAGAAATTCCGCGCGACGCAGGTCACGTTCGCTGACTGCTTGAATATCTTCATAGAAGACCGGACCGCCACCAATCGTTGTCTTCAAGTTTGGGACTGACTGCAGGCGACTTTCCAGTTGAGGGAGGAGCTTCGCTGCACTGTCGGGATCAGGCTTGAAGAGGACGTTCATATAAGCGGCGTGACGATCCAACGAAATCTGCCGTGGATTGTCAGTGAAGCTGACTATACCAGAGACCTCTGACCAATTGCGCACTCTTGCAAGGGCCTGTTGAGACTTTTGAATAAATTGTGGGCTGTCGGCGCTACCAACGCTCGCATTCTCGCTGGTGAAGATAACTTGAACGATGGTGAGATTGAGATGCACTTTTTGCACCAGAAGATTCAGCGCTCGTTCCGAATCAGCATCGGGGCTGACGAAGCCTCCTGAGTGTAGCACCTGACTTGCTTGTGGGGCAAATGGTAATGAGACTGCGATAGCAACCATCCATAAGCCCACTATCAACCAGCGAAAGCGGGTGGCTATCCTGCCTAGATGGTAGAACATATTTTCGGGCCTTTCTTTTGGACCTTTCTAAGGTGAGTCTTTTACGGGTTCCTTTGCACCTGTGGCCCACAAGCGGGCCACAGGTGTTTGTTGTGTTGGATTGTCAGTCCGCGGCTGCGCCGCGGACTGCCAATCCAACACAACAAAAACCTGTGGCCCGCTTGTGGGCCACAGGTGCAAAGGAACACGTAAAAGACTCACCTTAGAAAGGTCCAAAAGAAAGGCCCGAAAATATGTTCTACCATCTAGGCAGGATAGC
>CATPCK010000016.1 GCA_955652655.1 uncultured Ktedonobacteraceae bacterium
AGCCTGGCCGAAGCTATCGAGAAAAGCACCATGACGAAAGAGGAAAAACGTTACTGGTTGGGGAAGTAATGAGAGATAGAAGGGAGCCTCCAACCTGACAATCTCTCATTATTGTTTGGTGGCATAGCCAACGTAGGATACACCCTTAAACCAGCCTGGCCCCATTTTCATGTGCCCATTATTGAAGCCGCGAGGCATAAAACCGGTCAATTCGCGCACCTGCAGACCGCTTGTCGTTAGCACTACGCGCAGTTCGGATGGTTTGATAAATCTATGGTAGTCATGCAAACCAGGCGTCAGTCCGCCACTGGGAAAATGTTCGCCGTACCAGATGAGTGCGATGCGCGCGAGTATTGTGCGGTTGATAGTATCAAAGACAAAGATGCCTCCTGGCGCGAGGACGCGCGCAATTTCATTGATTGTGGCGGACAGGTCGCGTACATGTTCAAGCACATCCAGACAAACAATGACTGAAAAACTGCCATTGGCATAAGGCAGCGCTTCGGCAACCCCTTGTTGATAATAAATAATGTGGCCCAAACCGCTCTGCTGGGCATGTATACGCGCCGCCTCCAGCGCCCCTGGAGAAGGGTCTATGCCTGTCATTATCGCTCCGCGTCGCGCCAGGTCTTCGCAGATCAGGCCACCACCAGAACCTATCTCCAAAATTTCTTGCTGGGCAATTGCTCCCTTGCCAAATACTCTCGTTGTACATGCTTCGATGTAATCGCAGCGATCTCCGGTCACCTGGCCAAGGAAGCAACCTTTGTCCCACCAGCTAAAGGAAGCAAAGATTTCTTCCTGTGGACGTTTACGCTTTACTATCATGAACCTTTTTGTCCTCTATGTTGCAGTTGATTGTAGTAAAAACTCTTCTTGTTATGAGTTTTAACAAAATAATCGGGATAGCGCAAGATCCACCAGGGGCCGATCAATCGGCTGTGGGCGCGATAAATCGGCCCCTACTGTCTGACCGAATTATTTTGTCAAAAGTCATTACAAGATAATCAAAAATCTCTGGTTGACCCGAAAAACTATCGTGACCCTTCGTCCAGGTTGAGCCAGCGCACTTCTTCCAGTGTCAGCTCGATGTCGAGCGCTTGCAATGATGTACGTGTCTCAGAAAGCAAGAGCGGTCCGATCAGCGGAAATGTCGGAAACGGCTGGCACAACACATAGGCCAGGGCGATCGTGAGCGGCAGCACATCGCGTTCCTTTGCCAGTGCATTGACACGATCCAGGCGACGGAAATTATCCTCACTGTACCAGCCGCGTACAAACGCGGCGTCCGAACGGTCATGGGGATTGGCTCTGCCGGTAAAGAAGCCTTGCGCCTGGCTGGACCACGGCATAAGCGGCATCTGATGTTCGGTGAACCAGGCCCGTGACCGCGCATCCGACGCGGAGAGACACCCCTTCCAGATGGGATTAACCATCCGAGCCAGGCTCAAGTTATTACTGATGGCACTAAAACCGCTCATCCCATGCTTCGTTGCCCAGGCGTTCGCCTCCTCTATGCGTTCAAGCGACCAGTTTGACGCCCCAAACACGTGTATGTGCCCGGCATTCTTCTGGTCGTTGAGTGCAGCCATAAACTCGCCCACCGGAATATCAGGATTATCACGGTGCAACATGTAGATATCCACGTAATCGGTTTGCAGCCGCGTCAGGCTCTCTTGCAACTGGCTGACGAGTGCCTGGGGATTGCAGTCCGGCGTATGCGCACCCTTATCCAGAATCACCACCTGTTCACGGATACCACGATTTTTCATCCAGTGTCCAAGCATCTTCTCGCTCACACCGCCACTATAGATATAGGCGCTGTCAAGGCAATTACCGCCCTGCTCGAAGAAATCGTCTAACATTACGGAGGCGTAAGGCCAGGATATGAGATGCATACTGCCCATCACCAGCCGCGAGATAGACTTCTCAACGCCAGCAATGGAGCCATACTTCATGGGATGCCCTGGACGGGCGATCAGGGGACGCTTATGGACAGGCAATGTCTGCCCAACAGGCTTTTCAGTGTCATAGACAACACCAAGGGCGGCACGCCAGCGATCAAGCGTCTTCATATTCCCCAGCGTATCGTTCCATGTCATCATAGGAGCTTGCTGTTCGTCAATATATGCGGCAACCGTATCAGCTTCCAGGGCATACTGATCACACGTATTGTCGACAGCAATCCTCTGGATGGTAGGCTCTTGATCCTTCTTCACAAGAATGCTGAGCTCATCGCCAGTACGGGGTAGCCATGGAGAAGGGAGCAGGATGGAACCCTGGGAACCGAAGATACGTACCACATTCTCCCCATTGACCTGCACACCTGTGAAGAGTTGTGCCACGATATCAGCGGGAAAAAGCAGCGATGCAATCGTATACTCGTCGACGCGCGTCATCTCACCGACATGACCGACAGCGGCAAGCTGCACCGGCTCAGCCACAGCTTGACCTGTTGCGGCACCAGCAATGAGCCTGGCCATCGAAGTGCAATAGCCTCCGACATCCAGGATACCACCGCCGCCAAGTGCGTTATTCAAGAGGCGACTCTCGGGATGAGCATCCGCCTGGAAGCTGAAGGTGGCCTGGATCACCCGCACCTGACCAATCACGCCTGAACGGATCAATTCCAGGAGTTTCGTCATCTGAGGATGGCAACGATACATATATGCTTCCATCAGGAAGACATCATGGCGCTGTGCCGCTTCGACGATCGCCATGGCCTCGGCATGATTGAGCGCAATGGGCTTCTCACAGAGCACATGTTTTCCCGCCTCAGCCGCTTTGATGGCCCATTCAGCATGGAAAGGATGAGGAAGAGCCAGATAGACTGCCTGCACGCTCTGGTCAGCCAGCACATCTTCGTAACGGCTGTAGCGATGTGGAATACGCCAGGTCTCACCAAATGTGTCGGCGGCAGCCTGGGAGCGGCTCCCAACGGCAACGAGCGTTCCCGTCTGCGATTGCTTCACCCCATTGGCAAAGACGCCAGCAATCAGTCCTGTCCCAAGGATGCCCCAGGAAAGCGTTCTACTCATGTCCTTCTCCTTTTCTTCCAAAGAAATAGAAATTACTAAGTGCCCACTTTTGTAGCTACGATCTCCCGCTGCCGGTACTCGGCGACCTGACCGTCGAGCACGATGGTCTTCTCGGCACGGATGTCGACCGAGGAAGCCCCAATGCTGAAGGTGAATGCTCCCGGCTCGGTGACGAAACGCATCTGTGGATCGTAGAAGGCGAGCCGGGACGGATGCACGGTAAAGGTGGCCCTGCGTGCCTGCCCAGGCGTGAGGGAGAGGCGGGTAAAACCGAGCAGCATGCGGTTGGGGCGGGCGACAGAGGCGACCTCGTCGCGGCAGTAGAGTTGCACCACCTCGTCACCTGCGTGCTCTCCCGTGTTGTGTACCTCGATAGATACCTCGATCGGCTCGGTGGTACTCTTCGCCTGCACGGCAAGGTCACTGTAAGCAAACGTGGTGTAGCTCAAGCCATGCCCAAAGGCAAAAAGCGGGCTCGTCGGTGCATCGATGTAATCGCCGTAGAACATCGGATGGTCACCTCCAGCACGCAGCCCAACGTGGTTGGGAACCTGGCCGACCGAGCGCGGCAGGCTCACAGGCAGGCGGCCGCTCGGATTCGTCTTTCCAGTCAGCACATCGGCCAGACCGCTGCCACCTTCTTCTCCTGGTGGAAACACCTGCAGCAGTGCGTTCGCTCGCCTGGCAATGGAAGCAAGTGTGTGGATGCGTCCACTGAGTACCACCACCACAAGCGGCGTCCCTGTCCCGGCAAGCGCCTCGACCAGTTCCTCCTGAACGCCCGTGAGATCGAGGTTGGTTGCGTCGTTACCTTCGCCAACCGTGGATGAGCGCAAGAGACCACTTCGTCCAGCGACCACGACTACGGCCACGTCGGCGTTGCGCGCTACCTGCATCGCTTCAGCGAAACCAGAGCGGTCGTCGCCCAGCACCTCACAGCCTTTGGTAAAGCGGACCTCTACGTCATTGCCTAAAGCTGCGCGCAAGCCCGCAAGAGGGGTGATGTGCGGGGTGAAATACGGACCGGGCGCGTAGCTGCCAGCAGCCCGTGGAACGAGGAGCCCCGTCACCTCGACTTGCTGAGGGGCTGCGTAGACTATCTCCTGGTGAGCAGGGTAGTGGTAATCGCCCTGCAGGAGCCGTTCGTCGTCTGCACCGGGTCCAACGACTGCAACGCGCTTCACGGTAGGAGCGAGCGGCAGCACCCCATCGTTGGTCAGCAGGATGGTCGACCCTGCGACAGCCTGACGAGCTAGCGCACTCTGCTCAGGAGTCTGGAACGCCGCATTGGCGGCTTCCGCATCAACGTAGGGGTGCTCGAAAAGCCCGAGCTGGAATTTGAGATGAAGCACTCGACGAACAGCCGTGTCAACGATTTCGAGTGGCACCCGGCCAGCCTCGACGTCGGCTGTAAGTGGCGCTCCATAGCAGTCAACAACAGGCAGCTCCATATCAAGTCCAGCAAGCAGGGCGAGCCGAGCGGCCTCCCCTGGAGTTGCTGCGACACGATGGTATTCCATGAGCATCAAGACGGAAGCGTAGTCCGCGACGACGGCGCCAGCGAAGCCGAGTTCGTCGCGCAGCAACCCGGTCAGGATGGCGGGGCTGCCTGCACAGGGCAGGCCATCGACGGAAGCGTAGGAGTTCATGATCGTGGCGAGTCCGGCGTTGCGGATCACGGCGGCGAAGGGCTCGGCGTAGACCTCGCGCAGCTCTCGTGGACCCAGCTGAACGGGACCCCAGTTGCGCCCGCCCTCCGACATAGAGTAGCCAAGGAAATGCTTGGCTGTGGCGGCAACTCCGTTCCGGAGGTCGTCGCTCTGGAGGCCCTGGACATAGGCGGTACCGATGGTTCCTGTGAGCACAGGATCCTCGCCGTAGGTCTCCTCTACCCGCCCCCAGCGCGGGTCACGAGCGATATCGAGGACGGGAGCCAGTGCGTGTCGCGCGCCGACTGCTACCATCTGGGTGCGGATGACCTCGGCCACCTGCTTGACCAGGACCGGGTTCCAGGTTGCAGCGAGGCCAATGCCCTGGGGAAAGACTGTCGCATCACGATGGCAGAACCCACCCGTGGACTCCTCGTGAACGATGACCGGGATGCCGAGTCGCGTACGTTCAATGGCCACCTGCTGGATAGCATTCATGAACGTTGCACTCTCCTGTGGATGTAGGCCAGTCGAGGCACCAATGCGCGTCACCTGCCCAATGCCGTGCGGCATCTTCTCTGCGACGGTATTGGGGTCGAAGGAACCCGTGCTCACGAAAGCGGTGCTCCATAGGCAGCTTAGCTGAGCCAGCTTCTCGTCCAGCGTCATGAGAGCGAGCAAGTTCTCGACCCGCTCCTCAACGGAGGCGTTCGGGTCGCGATAGAGTGGTGTGGTCACATGTGGACTCCTTTCATGTACGGCTCAAAAAGGCGCGGACCGCGGCCATCGTTTCGTCATAGCGGTCTGTATCTACCCGCTGAGTATTTATCATCTGGAGACCTCCGTGGTGCCCGCGCCCAGCAGCATGTCCATGACGATACGTTGCGCTTCAAGGGCATCCTGCCGCTCCTGAGTAGCTCTGAGTGCGCCCAGATCAAGGCGATCAAGCAAACTGTC
This sequence comes from uncultured Ktedonobacteraceae bacterium, assembly GCA_955652655.1. GTDB lineage: Bacteria > Chloroflexota > Ktedonobacteria > Ktedonobacterales > Ktedonobacteraceae > UBA11361. Next base: position 5,645 of record CATPCK010000016.1, read on the forward strand.
GAGCGCACGAATCGTCCTGATGCTGGCCTGGGCGGCCCGAATCGCATCCTCGCGGAAGGGGAACTGATCGAGCAGCAAGGGGCCTTGCCAGGTAATCTGGTGGAGGGCGGAGAGAAATTCGAGTGTCTCGATAAGATGGACAGAACCAACTGCCATATCGTCATCCCACTCGCGCCAGTTGTCGTTCAGCTCAACGCTGACCAGTTTGCCCCGCCGTGATACCAGTTGCAGCACGTCGGCTGGCGTTTCTTTGGCGAAGAATGAATGTCCCAGGTCGAACACGATGCCAACATTCTCCACACCCATGTCCTCGATTGCCAGCAAGGTGCGAGCCGCCGAACTGAAAAACATGTGGGTGCGGGGCTCTTTCTCCTTGTATTCGATGGCGAACTGCATGCCAGGGTCGGTCTGGGCCACCGCTCGAACGCCCTCAACAGAGTAGTCCCAGAGGCGCCTGTAGTCGACCTGGAAGGGGTAGTCAAATCCGTCCTGGCCGGGCCAGAACTTTACATACCTCGCATCAAGCTGGTGCGCCACCTCGATAGCCCGCTTTCCCAGATCCACCGCCTTGCGTCTCACCGCCGGGTCTGGATTGGTGAAACTTCCCATCTGAAACTCGCGCATATAAAGATGCGGGGTGATGGCCTGAGCACGTAGTCCTGTCCGTTGCAGCGTTTCACGTACCTGTGCGACGGTCACTCCCTCACCAGCAAATGGATAATTCATATCCAGTACCTTTATGTCGCCAACCGCTGCAGCACGTTCTATCGCTTCCAGCGTGCTCACCGCTGGCCCATAGGCGTCTGTCGCATATCGGTCGACAAACTGCTGAAACATCCAGAGGCCAGCCCCAAATTCGTAATTGACCATCATGTCCTCCTGAATAACTATTCTCGTCCAAACATATATTCTCTCGCTTGCATTCGACAACTCCTGCCGGGTGATGTCACTCCTCCCAGTGAAAAGTGGGAGCACGTCTCACACACCTGGGAAGTGGCAATACGTCACGCACTTGCGATCAAGGGTGCCTCGCCTACCGCGCCTCGTAGATTCGCCGCATGATCAGCGCCTGGTAAGGTTTTCCTGGCAGTTGCACCACCGCGCCGCACCCAATCGATTCCTCCAGTGGTGTGACGGTCATGCTCCAGGTATCGATGACCTCACCCCTGTACTGCTCATCCTGCGGCACATGTACCGTCACCTGTGCCGGCTGATGCCGCCCAAAGTAGGCCAGATAGTAGTCGTGTTGCTGACCGGCGCATGGGAAGCCGGTCCAGGAGGAGAGCACAGCGTCTACCGGGTCAAGACCGGCAGCAGGGCTGTCTTCTAGGATGCGCCGGAGGAACGCGAGGCGTGGAGCGCTCTGGCCACGCAGGACACCCCCCTTCGCCCACCACAGGATGTCCTCTGGGTGCAGGAAGGTCTCGCCGTGACCAACATATCCGCCATTGACGGTCCCCTCCCAGAAGCGATGGACCATTTCCTCGGCTGAGATATTCCCCCAGGAGGGTGGGATGTTGCCCTCGTAGCCGCACTCATCGACGACTACCGGCTTCCTGTACTGTTCGCGCCAGGTTCGCGTCTGCGCCAGGTCCGACCGCTGGATACTCAGGTGCGTCACCCAGGGCTTGGCGTGATCGTAAAACGCAACCCAGTTGTGGATCGAGCGGGGGTGTTGGTAGGGATCGTGCTCCTGGACGATGCGGAAGAAGCGATCCCAGTCGGCCATTGTTTTCTGCTTCAAGAGATCATATTCGTTCGCCATTGACCACCAGATATTGCGATAGGCCGCAAGCCGCGCCACCACATAGTGAAGATAGCGAACATCCGTCCCGGCATCCATCGTGGCAAAGCCCCAGCGGTCGTAGGGGTGGAACAGGATGATATCGGCCTCTATACCCAGTGCCATCAGGTCTGCCACCCGGCGCTCGAGGTGCTGGAAAAACGCCGGGTCGAAGCGGCTGAAGTCGAACGACCAGCCTCTGGGCGTTTCTCCCGCCCATATACGACTGATGTCCCATGTACTGGAACCACGGGACAGGCATGGAAATGGATAGAGCGCCGGTTCGTTCTCATTAAAGAGATAGTGTTTTGGGAAGATGCACATGCGCAGTTTGTTGAACTGCGCGCTGCGTAGCGTTGCCAGTGTCTGCTCCTCAAGCTCGTCGCTCTGGTGCGTCCAGGCGTAGCACGTGGTGCCAACCTGTTTATAGGGTGTTCCATCGGCATAGGTGAAGTGGTAGGTGTTGGATACCCGCACCGGCCCAGGATTGCCTGGCGTGGGAGCGACACAGGTAAATGTTCCCCCGGCACCGTTCAGCGCGTTGAGGTTGCTCTGTGTGAAGTAACGCCAGGTTCCCGGTGCGTCTGGCATAAAGCGAATGTGGTAGATCCCATTGCCATCGTAGAATCCATCCACCTCGACCATACGATGTTTGTAGGCAAACTGAGCAGTGAGTTCTACATCCAGGTACGGATTGCCCTCGGCGCTCCCGTGCAATGCCAGCTCGAAGATGTCCCACTGCTCGACAGTTTCTGTGCTGTCCGTAACGTTCATTTGTGTCCACCCTACTCTATCAATTCGATTCTCTATGCCTATGCGACACCTGCCTGGCTCTCCCGAACTCGACAATGCTGCCACGGTTCATCACGGCGATATAGGTCCTCAGAAGCCAATTTCAATCACTATTGACGATCTCCTACTCGACGGGGTGAATGTGCAGAGCGCCAGTGAGGCGGATGTCTCGCGAGGAGGCCCCCACGTACACCTGGTAGTCCCCGCTCGCTTTCTCCCAGCCATTCGTGTTGGTGTTCCAGTAGGATAGTGGACGCGATGTAGCGTTCGGGTCCAGCGTTACGCTGACCTCCCTGGTCTCGCCCGGCTCCAGCTCGACCTTCGCCCAGTCCGCCAGCCGCTTGGGTGGCTCGCCCGTGCTTACAGGCAATCCGAGATAGACCTGCGCGACCTCGGCACCCGCACGTGCACCAGTATTCGTGACCGTGAAGCTCACTCGTATAGCCCTGGTGCCGTCGGCCGTCTCGGGGTCCACCTGGAGTTGGGCATAGGCGAAACTCGTGTAGGAAAGCCCGTAGCCGAACGGGAAGAGTGGCTCAATGCCAAACTGGTCATAGCCACGGTAACCGACGGCAAGCCCCTCACTGAATCTGGCTGTCAGTGCGGTTCGCGAGTACTGCTCAGGTGAGGAGACGGGCGTATCGTGGTCTGTACGTGGGAAGGTGAGTGG
>CATPCK010000017.1 GCA_955652655.1 uncultured Ktedonobacteraceae bacterium
CGTGATACCGACCTGCTCGGTGAATGGATGCGCAAAGAATCTGCCAGCGCGAGCTTCTCCGAACAAATCGCTCAATCTCTGGCGCTCTTTGAACACCTCCGCAGTCGTGGAGTAGTGCGCGATGATATAGATATTCGTAAGCAGGTGTATATGCTCGACGCCATTACGATGGGTTTTTTAGTGATTGACCAGTATATGCCCGGCGATTTCAAATATTCCGACGAGGAGATTGTGGAGATGGTGACTGAGGCGGTCGAAAGAGTATTTGCACCATCTCCGTCCTCAGTTCCGCAACCAGATGAGAAGACAAAACAGGAGATATCGAACACCCTAATTTCGTCTATCGATAACATCTTAGCTATTAGGACTAGAATAGACCAAGAGGAGGTCTCATCATGACTACTCCAGAGCCGGTGATTGTAATTGATAACTTCCACAAATCGTATGGCAAGGTGCAGGCCGTCAAAGGCATCTCCATGCGCGTCGAGCAGGGTGAAATCTTTGGTTTCCTCGGGCCAAACGGCGCTGGCAAGACCACCACGATACGCTGTATGCTCGACGTCATTCGCCCCACATCCGGGACGATTCACGTGCTGGGAATGGATGCGCAGCGCGACAAAATGGAATTGCACCAGCACATTGGCTATATTCCCGGCGACGTGCGCCTGCCAGGGCAGATGACCGGCAAACAGATCATCAACTACTTCTCACGCTTGCAGGGCCGCCAGCCTGTGCTGCTGAATGACCTGCTAGCGCGCTTCGAGGTAGAAATAAAGCGACCATTGAAAGGCTATTCCAAAGGAATGCGCCAGAAGATTGGCATCGTGCTGGCCTTTATGTGCGACCCCGATGTACTGATCCTGGACGAGCCAAGCTCCGGCCTCGACCCACTCTTGCAACGCACCTTCAATGAGTTCCTGCTACAAGAACAGGGGCGCGGAAAGACCATTTTTATGAGTTCGCACATCATGAGCGATGTCGAGAAGGTATGCCAGCGCGTGGCGGTCATTCGCCAGGGTGAAATCGTCACTATCGAAGAAGTGGAGAAACTGCGCCAGAAGGCGGGCCAGCGCGTGACGGTCGAGTTTGGCGATGCCGTCAGTGCGGATGATCTGTCGCGTATTCCAGGGGTGAGCATGGTGACCAGCCACAACCATGCCTACCATTTCAACGTGGGTGGCAGCATGGATGCGCTCATCAAGGCGCTCAGCCGTCACGAAGTGCTGCGCCTGCAGGCCGAAGAGGCTCCACTGGAAGAAGTGTTCTTGAAGTTTTACGAAAATCCACAGGCGGAAGCATCAACGCCGAGCATGCGCTAAAGCATTTGCTGGTAATTTGCCGGTGAAAGGAGAGCTAAAAATGGCTACCACATCCATCTCAAAAAGCATCGCTGCGCCAAAGAAACGCGCGCGCGGTCTGATTATAACAAGAGTCGCGTTTTTCAATGCCAGAACACTGTTAACAGTCGGCGCTTTCTACATCCTTTTGATCGCGCTGGTGATCGGCTTCCTGTATCCCACATTGTCTGGAATAAATTTCAGTTCGTACCTGACCTCGAATGCTGTTGCAGGTCTGGTGGGCGCAAAGCTCAAGAATGTATCCAGTTTTTCCTCTCTCATAGGGGTGGAACTGTATAGCTCGATTTACGCCCTGCTCTGGGGGGGTATCATCGCCTTTATGGCCGGGGCGGCACTGCCTGCTACGATCGAGAACGGCACGATTGACCTTGCTCTGGCGCGGCCAATTTCTCGCACGCGCTACTTCCTGGAACTCTGGCTCAGCGCAGTCCTGGGCGCAATCTTTTTGAGTCTGGCGGCTACTCTATCGATCTGGCTCGCTACCCTCTTTGTGAAAAACGCCGATATCGATTGGGGCTGGCTCGCCATCGCGGAATCGATCGAGCTGGCGCTCATGTTCCTGGCCAGTGGCATCGGTATGTTCTTCGGATCCTTCATGAATGGCAGTCGCGCGGCTGGTGGCGCAGCGCTTGGTATTATCGCCCTTGCCTACCTGATGAACACGCTCGGCACTCTCTCCGATAAACTATCCTGGATGTTGAAAATCGAGCCGCTGTACTACACGCAGGGCATACAGGCGCTTGCTGAACATTCTATCACCGGCTGGTATCCCGCGGTGCTGGTCATCGCTGGCCTCATCTGTGGCATTGCCGGGCTGGTGATCTTCAATCGGCGCGATCTGCCAACGACGTAAAGAAGAATGCTGTGCTTATTGCTTGGCCCAATCGCTGAGCAGCGCTTTGGCTGCATTATGACCTGGTGCTCCCATGACGCCTCCTCCCGGGTGGGTACTTGAACCGCACAGGTATAACCCCTCAACGGGCGTACGATAATGGGCACATTCTGGCGTAGGCCGCAGTGAGAACAACTGATCCGGTGTGATCTCGCCGTGAAAAATGTTCCCGTTGGGCATCCCGTAGCGCTGCTCGATATCCAACGGGCTGAGTACCTGGCGCTCGATAATGGCATCAGCGAAGTTAGGGGCAAACTCGGTCATCGTCGCAACAATGTTGTCTGCCATCTCATTTTTAACGGCATCAGACCATTCTCGCCCTTTTAAATGATAAGGAGCATATTGACAGAACATCGATATCGTATGGTAGCCGGACGGCGCCACAGTGGGATCGGTAGCAGACTGCATATAGGCCTCTATATAGGGCTTTTTCGAGAGTTCACCGTGCGCGGCATCTTCGTAGGCTTCCTGCACCCAATCAGGTGTCGGTGTAATATCACACGAGCCGGCGTGCTGCAATCCCGGCGCGGTGCCCGGAAGGCAATTGAAGCTAGGCAGTTCCTTTAGCGCAATATTAAGCTTGATCACAGAGCTATCTGTCTTGAAATGAGCAATGCGTTTGAGAAATCCCTTGTCGAGCTCCGCGTCGGCACAGAATTGCAGGAACGTCCGTTTTGCTTCTGCATTGGAAAGGACGGCTTTTGCGCGCAACTCTTCGCCATTCTCCAATCGCACACCTTCGGCGCGTCCATCATGTATCAGGATTTTCTCGACAGGCGCATTCGTGCGAATAACGGCACCATGGGCCTCCGCGGAGGCTGCCATAGCGAAGCTGATATGCCCCATGCCACCTCGTACATAGCCCCACATGCCCTGTTCCCCGTTGACCTCGCCAAACATATGATGCCACATCACGTAGACCGAACCTGGCGTCTTGGGGCCGATGAAGGAACCAATCACCCCCTGGCCCGCGAAAGCCGCACGCAGGTAGTCGGATTCAAAATAATCTGCCAACATATCATACAAGTTGCCGAACATCAGCCAGCGATAAATATCTTCGTCCTCGCCGCGAAATCGTGCGGCCAGGTCCGCTATCGAAGGAGGCTCCTCTAATAAAATAGGGTTGAGTATCTCTGAGGCACGATCAAAAAATTGGAGGAACTTCGGGTAGACCTCTGCATCATGCGGCGAGAGGCGCCGGATGCCCTCAATGGTTTTTTCAGTGCTGGCACGCAAGAAGAGATAATTACCATCTTGATAGGGGATAAACATCTGCGGATCTTTCACATATGCGTCAAAACCGTAACGATGAAGCTCCAGGTCGCGGATAATTTCCGGGCGTAGCAAGCTGACAACATATGCGCAAGGTGACATCGTGAAACCTGGAAATGGTTCTTCGAGGGTACATGCACCCCCTACACGATCTCTCTTCTCAACGACGATCACTTTTTTCCCTGCACGTGCCAGGTAACCTGCGGCGACAAGTCCATTATGTCCAGCGCCAATGATTATCGCATCGAATTGCCCGGTTTGATTCGCCATGATGGGTAGAGCCTCCTATGGAATGCTATGCTAGGGTGGGTTAACTGTCTTGTGTTATTAAGTATAACATATGCTTGAGCTGGGCAGGTAGGGTGATTGTGTCACGGGTGAGCGAACGATTTTTGCGCTACTCATGTAAGGGCGCAATTCATTGCACCCGCCCCGGGAGCCGACGTATGTCAATAAGGCAATTCATTGAGCCTATTCTTCAGGAAGCAGTCTTTGACGGTGGAGGTGTAGCAGCACCTGGAAGGGGCCGTCCTGCGTGCAAGCGTCGCCAGCGTAAGACAAACCAAACAGTCAGTACCAGCGGAATAATATATACGCTGAACACTGCCAACCAGATGATCATCGTTGTCAGCACCTGTGCGAATGCACCTGCTGCTCCCACGGCATCCTGCCA
>CATPCK010000018.1 GCA_955652655.1 uncultured Ktedonobacteraceae bacterium
AATGATAGCAGGTGATGTAAAACAGGTCGTTTTTGAGGCGATTGAGCTGGGGCACAAGCTACTAAAACGACGATCAGACCTGCTAGCATTGCTCCTCGCGAAAGGAAACGTATGCTGTTCATGTCCCTGCCTCCCGATGGCAATTTACAAACTCTATGATGGTGTATGATATCATAGATGCTCTATCTGAAAATGAGGTATGTGTCCATACACTCATCTAAGTCATAAGCACCAGGGAACATAACTTAGATTATTTCGTGGCAAAGGCACAAACGTATTACCTTGCAATCCGTAGCATGTGAACTGCTGCGCGTTAGCAAAAGCAAAGGTAGTTCTCAATTCATTGAGCAAAAAAGGAGGTGGTATTCTCGAACGCGTCAAACTGGCACGAATATCAACTTCAAAACGGACACTTTGTGGGAAGTTGAGCGGCTCTTTAATATTTTCTCCTCTGGCAAAAAGAGGAGAAAGGTGGAGGGAATAACGGCAGGCCTATGGGGCGCAATGCATTGGGCACTGTCGTGCGGCCCCATAGGCCTATTTCACTTGCTTTCCAGTAATTTTCTCGTCACTAGCGTTATTTAAGTGGTATTGGCGCAGCGCATCCTACACGAACAGTGGCACCATACCGAGCCGGGTAGACAGTTCCTGCATCTGTTCGTCTGTCGGACCTGCTGACCCTTCCTGCCAGCGACTGGCGGCATCGAGTACTTTGGGAAGCAGTTGGATATCTCCAACCGTGTTCAAGAAAATACCTGGCCGCTTAAGCACCCAGTGTACCGCCAGGTCGATATCCTGCTGCTCCTCCAATGGCTCATACCACGTGCCATGAGTGTGTTCGTGGCCCATCCAGGGCTTGTATGCGATCGACTTGATGGTCTGAACAGCCACATTGCGCTGCTGACAGGTCGAAAGCAAAGCATTGAAGTTTTCAGTGTAGTAGGAATTCTGCATGGTGATGTAGTTGTAGGGCAGCAGGACCGAGTCAAAATCGAAGCGTTCAAGGCTACGCCGGTGTGTGGCAGCAATCTGCAAGCCGTGTCCGGTGACACCGACCGCTCGTATCAATCCCCGCTTTTTGGCCTCGACGGCCGCATCGATAGCGCCGCCAGGACTCAACGCTGTATCCCACTCAATGGGGTCAACGAGGTTATGCAGCTGCCACAGGTCCACATAATCGATGCCCATACGCTTCAGGGAGCGGTGTAGTTCCTCTTTCGCCTCCTCTGCTGTACGGGCATCAGTTTTCGTTGCTACAAAGAACTGCGAGCGGTTCTGGGCAAGCCATGGAGCGATACGCAATTCTGCATCACCATAGCTTGCCGCGACGTCTATGTGGTTGACCCCAAAGCGCTGCAGCACCTCCAGCGTTTGGTCTGCCTCCTTTTGTGTGACTCTGCCGAGAGAAGCGGCTCCAAAAATAGCGCGTGTGCTCATGTGACCGGTGCGGCCAAATGGTTGTGTCGCGATCGACATCACTTTCCTCCTGTTTTTACTCGAACATTGTTTCTGGACACAAAAGTAAGTCTGAGTTCAACATTGGGTTCAATGTTGTCACGTTTCAATCTGCATAAAGGTAACGAATCTGTGTGCAGTTACATATTACCATCTCACCCAAGCTCAAGCATGTGATATGATGGCATCTTTTATGTATCGTCAGGTATCTCTTCCACAAGCTCATCAAGAGACACCTGTAACACCTTCTTAATCTTCCAAAGTGTCTCTATTGTCGGGCTGTAGTTCTTATCATCAAACATGCGCTTTATCGTCGTATAGTCAACGTCTGCCGCTCTTGATAACTTTCCCTATACCCACGTTCCTTAGCAAATTCCTTTACCCGTAGTCGTAGCATCTCTTACCCCTGTGTCAGTCTTGATGTCGGTTCTTACATACTAGCAACTCTCGTACGTTGACTGGACTCAGGTAATCATGCCATAGTGATTATTACATCATAGTAATTATCAGCAATGAGAAGGGAAGTTACAATGCGTTGGGCTTGTGAATACGAGTCGAAGAGCGGCTCTATAGGTCTGATCATCTTCTCTGCAAAAGATCTCAATGCCGCTCAAATCTACTTGGAAGAAATGACCGACTACTATGGGCATCGTCACGTATTCAATCTGAACGAACTGACGGGAGGTAGTATAGAGGAGTTGTACAGGTTATTCCCAAGATTAACTAAGGTGGTTGATAGAGAGCTCTTTTTTCGTTCTCCACCTCTTTTCTTCGCCAAATCTCCTTCTCGTTTGCCAGGATATTTGGCAGATGCGCCAACAAATGCATCCCAAACCCACCAAGCCCAGCGTGGGTCAGCGTGCTCCCGAACGAGGATATGGTTCAGAGATCCCTTGCATCAGATCAAATTCTCTGACTATAATCAGAGAATGAGAAGTCACAGATGAAGCAAGTCTGGAGGTTTTCATGGATATGCCATCGGTTGAACAGGTTCGAAGCTTCAATCGGACCATGACAGAGCGCGTTGGAGTACTCAACGATCACTTTCTGGGCCGAAACCATCCTCTTGGCGAAGCACGGCTCTTGTGGGAGATCGGAGAAGAGGGGACGAGAGTTCGGGAACTACGACGTCGGCTCGGGCTCGATTCTGCCTACGTCAGCCGCCTGCTGCGCTCACTTGAGAAACAAGGCTTGATTGTGGTGAGAACGAGTGAGAATGATGGAAGGGTTCGCCAAGTCCAGCTTACCGAGGCTGGCCTTCGTGAGCGTGCAGAGCTTGATCACCGAGCCGATGCCTTTGCCCATTCCCTGCTGGAGCCACTCAGCGAGAGCCAGCGTGTGAAACTGGTAGCGGCAATGGCGCAGGTCGAGCGGCTTCTGATCGCATCAATGGTCCAGATCACCGTCGCCGATCCAACCAGTCAGGATGCCAGGTGGTGCTTTGAGCAATACTTCACTGAACTGGGCGAGCGCTTTGATACTGGTTTCGATCCTACCCTCAGCATTTCGGCGCAGGCGCACGAACTCACGCCCCCAGCTGGTCTGTTGCTCGTCGCCCGTCTGCGAGAGGAGCCTGTGGGCTGTGGCGCATTAAAGTTTCACGAGAACGCTCCAGGGGAACTCAAGCGTATGTGGGTCGCACCGCGAGCGCGTGGCCTTGGGCTGGGACGGCGTTTGCTCCTGGCGCTGGAGCACTATGCAAGGGAAGCGGGAATCGCGGTCCTTCACCTGGAAACGAACCGCACGCTCATTGAAGCCATCGAGCTGTACCGACACTCTGGATACCAGGAGGTAGAAGCCTTCAATGGCGAGCCCTATGCCCACCACTGGTTTGAAAAGCACCTTTGAACGTGGAGGGGGCTACACATGCAACCATGCTCTCGTTCAACCAGTTCTCTCTCGTCAAGAGATATCCCTGGTGTGAATGGTGAGGTCAGATGGCGAGGCGGGCGCTAGCCTCATAGGCGGCATTGATGTTGCTCCCTTCAGACAAGTACTCATGAAACAACCGGGCGGCATCAGCCCTGGTTTCTTCTGCCCAATCGTCCCTGAAACACACGTTTTGGGCATCTTCGATCACATCTTGAACAACCCGTTCCCAGAGGTAATAGGTCAGTGCCATCCAATCAATCTCCCTCTGTCCGTATCCTTGAAAAAATGCATCGGCTTGTGGTTGCCGGACAAAGATGAAATCGCGCTCTTTGGGAGCCAGCATCACCTCATCCCAATCGATCACAAACACGTGACCAGCATGGTCACGGAGCAGATTGGCTGGATGCAGATCCGCGTGAGAGATAACGTATGGCAATGTTCGCGACTGGAGCACCTCTGCCAGCTTTTCCAGGGAGGCCACTCCCGTGTGAATCGTGGACTGATGCGCTCGCCAGTCGGCGCGAAGAGCGCGCGAAGATCCACTTCCACCGCGTCGCGAATGCAGGTGTTGGGTCTCAAAGGCACGCACCCAACGAGTGTACTCGGTCGGATCAAAGGTCTCCTTTCGCAGTGACTCAAAACCCTCTGGCGGCAGCATGACCTGGTGAATCTGCTGGAAGATGGTTCCCACCTCCTTCCACTGCTCATTGGTCATCCCCGTCCAGCTCGTCTCTCCTTCAATGAAAGGGTACACGATCACGGTCCACTCCTCTACTCTTGTCCACAAGGCACCGCTCCTGGTGGGAACGGGAGCCACGACTGATGTGATCCCCTGATCGTTGAGATAGCGAGGAACCAGACACCGTGGTTCGTAGAGAGGTCTAGACGTGGCTTTGAGCAAATAGGCAGTTCCCTGCTCGCTCACCACACGATACA
>CATPCK010000019.1 GCA_955652655.1 uncultured Ktedonobacteraceae bacterium
ATGATCGAGGAAACCATTGAGAGTATCAGATTAGCATTGTCAGGAGAAAAACCATGACAAAATTTCCTACCGTGCGACTCAGGCGCACCCGCCAGAACGAAAAACTACGTGGCCTTGTGCGCGAAACTCGCCTTGCTGTTGACCAGCTCATCTACCCCCTCTTCATTGCAGAGGGAATTCATGAGCCTCACGAAATAGCCTCGATGCCGGGCATCGTGCAGTGGCCGCTAGAGCAGCTTGGGCGCGAGGCTGAACGGATCGCCCGTCTTGGTATCCCGGCAGTGCTTCTTTTTGGTATCCCCAGTGAAAAGGATGAAGTGGGCTCGCAGGCCTATAACTCGCGTGGCATTATTCAAGAGGCTATTCGTCTCCTCAAGAGCGTCAACCCTGAACTGCTCGTCATCACGGATGTCTGTCTCTGTGAATATACCAGCCATGGGCATTGTGGCCTTATTCATAACGGGAGCGTGCAAAACGATGCATCGCTGGAACTGCTAGCGCGTATGGCCCTCACGCATGCCGAGGCGGGCGCTGACCTGGTAGCGCCGTCGGATATGATGGATGGTCGCGTTGGCGCCATTCGTCACGTGCTGGATGAACAGGGCTTTAACCAGACTCCCATTATGGCCTACTCCGCCAAATTTGCCTCCGCTTTCTACGGTCCTTTCCGAGAGGCCGCGGGTTCAACCCCTCAATTTGGGGACCGCCGCGCTTACCAGATGGACCCCAGTAATGTCCGTGAAGCTTTGCGCGAAGTAGAGCTCGACATCGCCGAAGGGGCCGATATCGTCATGGTCAAACCGGCCATGGCTTATATGGATGTCATCCGCCAGGTTCGTGACCGCTACGATGTACCGGTTGCCGCTTATACTGTAAGCGGTGAATTTGCGATGATAAAGGCCGCCGCCCAGAATGGCTGGATTGATGAGCGGAGGGTGGCAATGGAGTTGCTGACAGGTATTAGAAGAGCGGGTGCAGATATGATCATTACCTATTTCGCGCCGGATGTAGCGGGGTGGCTGAGGGAGTAGGAGATATCTTCAATCAGCTTTCGAGGCTAATTGGAGGAGTGATGACAAGGGGAGACACATAACGCACAAACAAGCGTGAGGCTAAATGTGCGAACTTTCGGGACCAAATTCCTGATAGCAGCTCTGTAGTTGATCATCTACATGTTTAAGGGAAAGTTGGGCCTCAAACACCTTTTTGCTCAGTTCCTGCCGCCTTCGAAGAGCGTCGGGAGCATCCGGGCTGAGACGAAGCAAAGCTGTCATATAGTAATTCGCCAGTTCACGCCTCACCGACCACTGCTGCAACAACTCTTCACAGGGAGAACCTTTTTGCTTGTGCATAACTTTCTCCTTCCCAGAAGATGTAGAAAGCTTTGCTCAAGAACGGATTACAATTTACATCTGTAGAAACATCATACACTTAATGCTATTGTATTATACAATTCGGCCAACAACCAACTTTCTTGATGGGTAAAGGGGCAGGAATAATCCTTGCTCATACAGGGGTTATCACATGAGAGGTCAAGTAACAAATATAGGTTTTCACTTGCAGACGGCTTTTTCGCCTATTGATGTTTGTATATGAATGTATCAATAGTACTACTTATTCGACTTTGATAATGTTACCTAATACTTACTGTAATCGTCTTAATCTCCATAGGTAGCAACGGGTCAGGTGTGGTCTGTTGGTACGATAAGCATATCCGGCGCGAAATTGCTACGCGAAGTGAAGAGCTCAAAAAAGGCGACCAGAGCCAGGGTAGTATCACATACCCAACCTCTGGACGCCTTTTTATAGAGACAATTACCGCTTCATACGCGAAGCTAAAAACTTGCAGAAGCCAGCAAAAAACAATGCCTTACTGGCTTCACCGGTAATGGCAGCTATCAAGCCGATAGCCAATCCCAGGGTCAGACCGAAGCGGCCAGCTGGATGGTGAATTACGTGTTGAACGGTATTCATTTTCCTCCTTTGGAAACGTTTAATTGCTCTAGACGATACTTTTTTACATAGCAGATTCCGCCGAAATAGCGAAAAATTCACATTCAAAAAGTGATCTACGTTAATGAACAGTACGCCTGGAAAGTGTATCATTAAAACGTACATAATCGCATGAAATATAACAGGGTAAGCTTAACACGCGCATTCACCCTATGTCCAGGAAAATAATATGCAGAAAATACTGTTATACATATCAGGAGGTCTGAATAGGACACCACCCAGATGGGGAAGTATTAACGTTTTGTTACTGTTTTGCAAACTTTTCCGTCCTATTCTGACATAAGGAACCTCATGGTTCCTCTAAATTTTTTCACAGAATATACACATTCAAAGGGGATGTGGTCGGGATGAACAAGAATCTAAGCAATTATCAACCAATTAATTCTTATGGAGTCATTGGGGACTGTCATTCAGTAGTCCTTATAAGCCCTGATGGTTCTGTGGACTGGGGCTGTCTACCCGATTTTGATAGTCCAGCCCTGTTCTGCCGCCTGCTTGATGCTGAACGAGGAGGCTACTTCAAGATAGCGCCAACCGACGAGTCCATTCCAAGCTCTCAGCGCTACTTGAGGAACAGTAATGTGCTGCAGACCAGATTTGCGAGTATCTCTGGCGAAATAGTACTCACCGATTTCATGCCAGTAGAGACATTGAGCGCCTGGCCGTACCGGGGAATGAATAATAATACCTGGACACGTGAGGATGGTTCTTGCCATTGCCTTGTGCGCAGTGTGGAATGCACGCATGGTGAACTTTCTGTCACGATGACACTCAAAGTCAGCCCGAACTATGCAGCCTCACCCAGTGAGGTGTTCATGGCTGAGGATAACGTCGGAGCAGTCATCGCTGGAGGGAATCAGTATGTAGGCCTGGCAATCGTGGGTGCATATCGTGTTTCCTCGTTCTCCGTGCGTGTCGAGCAGGACGAAGCGGCCGGACATCCGTCCATTATTGTGCAAATGACGCTGCGTGAAGGGGAAAACGTCCTTTTTGCCGTCGGAGTGGGGCGCAACTTGCTGGCGGCTCGTCGTCTCGTGGAGTATGAATTACAGCAACGCAATTTCGATTTTGAACTGGCGCATACGCTACACTGCTGGCGTAAGTGGGTTAAAGGTTGCAACTACTATGGCCCCTATGCTGACGTAGTAGAGCGAAGCGCGCTCACGCTCAAGATGATGACCTATGCTCCAACAGGCGCCATCGTTGCTGCTCCGACCACTTCTCTTCCAGAGGATCTTGGAGGGACACGTAACTGGGATTACAGGTATACCTGGCTGCGCGATGCCACTTTTACGCTCTACGCCTTGAATGTGCTCGGTTTTACTGAGGAGGCGCGTGCTTTCACCCACTGGTTACGCCGTCTCTCGTACGTAGACGGTGAAGACCTGCAAATCATGTATGGAATACGTGGTGAACGTGACCTGACTGAGCAGAGGTTGACACATCTCAGCGGCTACTGCAATACGAGTCCTGTGCGGATTGGTAATGGTGCGGCAAGCCAGAAGCAGCTCGATGTTTTTGGAGAAGTGCTGGACTGCATCCATCTCTATCGACGCCAGGGCTGCTTTGAACGTTATGGCGAGACGCTTGATGGCGCACTATGGACGATGATGAAAACATTTGTAGAACATGTTTGCGAGCATTGGCACGAACCAGACTGTGGTATCTGGGAGATTCGTGGAGGCCTGCGACACTTCGTCTATTCCAAGGTTATGTGCTGGGTCGCACTGGACAGGGGTATTCGCGCGGCTCAACAACTCAATTTGGAGGCCGATTTACCGCGCTGGTACACGGTGCGTGACCAGATTCGCGCCGATATCCTATCACACGGGTACAATACCCCTCTGGGAACTTTCACACAGGCGTATGACGATGAAGCGCTCGATGCTTCGAACCTGCTATTACCGCTTGTTGGCTTCATTCCCGTTGATGATCCACGCATGCGCTCAACAGTTGATCGCACCATGGAGCGATTGACAGATGAGAACGGGTTTGTCTATCGCTACCTCTCAGAAGATGGCCTGGAAGGCTCAGAAGGGACTTTTTCCATCTGCACCTTCTGGCTGGTAGATAACCTCGCAATGCAGGGACGAGTAGACGAAGCCAGGTCACTTTTTGAGCGCTTGTTGTCCTACGCCGGGCGCCTTGGCTTGTTTTCCGAGGAGATCGATTCACAAAATCGGATCGCCTTAGGAAACTACCCGCAAGCTTTTACTCATATTGCGCTCATCAATAGCGCAATCAACCTGCAGAAGGCGGAGAGGCGGATTTCAGAGCACCACACGGATCCCGTTATTGCCGCGATTAAACTACACTCCGGTAACGCCAGAAATAGTTGAGGGAGCGGTGAGGTAGAGGCTATACCAGGAAATACAAACAGGGCGAATGACCGATCGCCCTGCTTTTGTTTTCCGGTGGAAGCGTATGCATTCCTTCCAGGTTTTGTGCGATAATAGCAATACCAATTGAGCACAGAAAGAGTTTATCGTGTCAGCACCTGTTCATTACCCAACTGCCAGCCTCAAACCCCATCGGGAAGAAAGCCTGCAGAGTGGGCACCTCTGGATCTTCTCAGGAGCACTCCAACAACCTCCACACTGGATAGAGCCAGGTGGGCTGGTTGATGTCAAGTCATCAACCGGAAAGTTTGTTGCTCGTGGGTACTATAACCCGCAGACGGATATCGCTATTCGTATTCTGTCGAACGATATTGAGGAAGCCATAGATCGTGAGTTTTTACGCAGGCGTATGCGGAGCGCAATTGAGCTGAGGCAGATATTCGACGCGGACCGAACCAGTACCTACCGGCTCATACACTCAGAAGGAGATAGGTTACCGGGGTTGGTCGTAGATCGGTACGCTGATATTTTAGTCGCACAGATTCACACCGCTGGAATGGATAGACTGCGCCCTCTATTGATCGAGGCGTTAATGGAGGAAACGGGAGCAACGGGGATGCTGTTCCGCAACGAGGGCCAGTCACGCCGCCGTGAAGGTCTGGAGCTAGAGGAGCCTGTAGTGGCATCTGGCGCAGTCCCTGATCACGTAGCAGTACGAGAAAATGGCGTGCAGTTTATCGTTGACCCCTGGCATGGTCAGAAAACGGGTTTCTTCCTTGATCAACGTGATAAACGCGAGGCTCTACGGAAATATGCCCGGAACAAGCGGGTCCTGAACTGCTTCAGTTATACTGGTGGCTTCTCCGTCTATGCCGCGCTGAGTGGTCATACAACCACTGTTACCAGTGTCGATATTTCCGCGTCCGCCATTGACGCGGCACGCAATCACTTTGCACTCAACGGGCTCGATCCTGACGCTCATGCCTTTCTTGTCGCCGATGTGTTTGACTACCTGGAAGAGGCACAACAACATGGCGAGCTGTTCGATGTCGTTGTACTTGATCCGCCTGCCTTCGCCAAAACACAGGCTGCGCGGTCACAGGCGTTGAAAGCTTATCGGCGCCTGAATATGCTTGGAATACAGGTATTGCGTCCTGGCGGTATCCTGCTCACCTGTTCGTGCTCAGGAGTAGTCGGAATGGATGATCTGCTTGGGACGCTGTCGCAAGTAGCGGGTCACCTGCGGCGCCCTGTACAGTTATTAGAAAGTTA
>CATPCK010000020.1 GCA_955652655.1 uncultured Ktedonobacteraceae bacterium
GACTTCGACCGCTTCAGCCAGCAGTCCATGCTCTTCATACCAATGACTCGCTTTGTCATATAACGCGCGCAGATAGCCTTCTCCGAGGCGGCGACGTGCCTCGTGCTGCATAGCCTCGGCAAAAAGTGCGTGATAGCGATACCATTGCCCTACGTCATCGAGTGGAATTAGGAACAGGTTAGCACGTTCCAATTGTTTAAGCATGTGCTCACTGTCGTTCCTGCCGGTAACAGCTTCACAAAGCGAACCCGTCAGGCGGTTGAGAAAGGCCGTCTGCAGCAGAAACTCCTGCAGCGGGTGCGGTTGGGAAGAGAGCACGTCAGCAACAAGGTACTCCAGGATGTGCCGGTGACTGCCGGTAAAGGTACCCAGCATGTGCTCGAGATCCCGCGTGTCTTCTCGCCCTTGCAGCGCGAGCGCTAGCAGGCGTAACCCGGTCACCCAGCCCTCTGTGCGATCCTCGAGGCGCGTGATCGCCTCAGCAGAGAGTGGAAACGGAAGAGCCTGCCGGAGAAAGATCTCGGTCTCCGCCAGAGAAAAGCGCAGGTCAGTAGCATGTAGTTCGTAAAGGTCATCATGAGCACGCAGGCGCGCCAGGGGAAGTGGGGGATCACTGCGTGTCAGTATAAGCAGGTGCAGCTTTGCAGGGAGGTGATCGACGAGATATGCCATCGTTTCGTGAATCTGGGGCGAGGTGATGACGTGGTAGTCCTCCAGGACGAGGACACACCTGTGTGCAAGCTGTGCCAATTCATTGATGAACGTTGTAAGCACGGTCTCCAAAGAGGGACGCCGCGATGTCTGCAACTGCGCAAGAGCAGACTCACCAATACCGGCATGGAACGCCTGGCAGGCAGCGATGACATAGCGCCAGAAGCGCACAGGATCGTTATCGCCAGCGTCGAGCGACAACCATGCAACAGGCGCATCCTGGCGTTCGCCACGCGTGGCAATCCACTCGCTCACAACCGTGGTTTTGCCGAAGCCGGCAGGAGCAGTGAGCAGGGTAAGCTTATATTCAAGCGCCTCATCAAGCCGTGCGAGCAGCGGCTCACGTAACACGAGTGATAGACGTGGGCGTGGAAGAGCAAGTTTGGTGCTCAGGAGCTCAAACATGTCGGGAGGCCGCGTTTGCTGAATCTCTTCCATAGCATCCCTTCCGCTTTACTTGAAATATTCAAGAGAAATCCGCGCGCTCTCCAGCGAAGGAATTTGAGGATGATCGTTCTCGACAATCACCCACAGGCCGCGAGCCCTCGCAAACGCGTATATATGCCCCATATCTAGCATACCTTTGCCAACTTCAGTCATCGAACGATCAGCAGCCATATCTTTGAGATGAATGAGCGCGACACGGTCTGCATTTGTTTCAGGATACAAGACAGGGTCAACACCTGCGTAAGCTGCCCAGTAAACATCTAGCTCGATCTTTACCAGTGAGGGATCGGTAGCCTGTATCAAATAGTCAAGGAGATAGATGCCATCAACGCGAGTGAATTCAAAGTCGTGGTTATGATAGGCAAAGGTGATACCGTGTTCCTGGCATCGCTGACCGATAGCATTCAGTCGAGGAGCAAGCGCCTGTATACCCTCTCGCGTGCGCCACTCGTTCGCCAGCGAGGGCAGCACTATAAAGGAGCAGCCAATATCCCGGCAATAGCGAAACGACGCGTCCAGTTGCGCATCTTGTAACGCATCCAACCCGAGATGGGTACTGACTGCGCGTAGCCCCGTCTCGGCTAGCAATGCCGACATCTCTTGCGAGGTCAGGTTCCCATAGCCAGCGAATTCTACTCCAGGATATCCTATCTGCGCCACGCGCCGCAGTGTTCCGGCGAAATCGCGTTTGGTCTCATCTCGCACAGTATATAATTGTAGAGCCACCTGCTGGTAGTTCAGGCCGTTCATGAAATTATCTCCTTTTTTCAAAAGGTTTGTCAAACCTATTCCTTCTCCCTGCAATATAGCACACGCAGATACCAGGCTGTGCGCTGTGCCGTAATATATACATAGGAGTAGTGCATTCTTCTACATACTCGATACACATGGAAGGAATCTTTTGATCTGGCATGAACAGAAAAACCCCCATAGGCATCATCGGATGTGGCAACATCAGTTCCACGTATCTCAAAGCGCCTGGCCTCTTCGATATTTTGCAGGTCGTTGCCTGTGCAGATATCGATCTGGAGCGAGCGCGAAGTCAGGCAGAGAAATACAGCGTTCCCAAAGTTTGTACCGTAGAGGAGCTACTGGCTGATCCGGAGGTCGAGATTGTCGTAAATCTTACCGTCCCCAACGCACATGCCGAAGTCGCCCTTGCAGCAATTGCGGCCGGCAAAGCCGTCTATGGAGAAAAGCCATTAGCAACCAAAGGGGCGGATGGGAAAACCATTCTAGAAGCCGCGCACACTAAACACGTACGCATTGGCAACGCGCCTGATACTTTTCTTGGTGGCGGGTTTCAAACCTGCATCAAGCTGATTAACGACGGGCAGATCGGCATGCCTGTTGCTGCTACGGCATTCATGTTGAATCACGGTATGGAATGGTGGCATCCCGACCCATATTTCTTCTATCAACCCGGCGCCGGCCCTATGTTTGACCTCGGCCCTTACTATCTCACGGCGCTTATTGCCTTGATGGGGCCAATCCGGCGCGTGACCGCCTCAACGCAGATTACCTATCCCGAACGTACCATAACCAGTGAGCCTAAATACGGCACGAAGATTCCCGTCAATACGCCTACACACATCGCGGGGATCATGGAATTTGCGAGTGGCGCTGTCGGCACGTTGATCACCAGTTTCGATGTCTGGCATCATCGCTTACCATTTATTGAAATCTACGGGACAGAAGGCACACTGAGTACACCCGATCCCAACCGCTTCGATGGCCCTGTATATATTCGCCAGGCGAAGGATGAGGCATGGCGAGAAGTTCCTTTAACGCATGGTTACACCAGCAATGCACGTGGACTGGGTACCGCCGATATGGCCTATGCTATGCGTTCCGGTCGTTTGCATCGGGCCAATGGAGAAATGGCCTATCATGTCCTCGATATTATAGAATCCTTCATGCAGTCCGCGACGGTGGGAAGGCATATTACCCTGACCAGTACATGCACCCGACCTGAAGCGTTGCATCCAGGGCTACATGCGTGGGAAGAGGACCAGGTCGACTAAGTCGGCCTTCACTACACCCTGGCAATCTGCGCTGCGTGCGTGATCAGCGTTTGGACACGGCTGCCAAAAGCGGCGAAACGCTCATCCTGCGTTTGTCCGCGTTTCCAGCGCACATAGATTTGCTGAATGATCACTGCCAGTTTGAAATAGGCAAAGATCATGTAATAGTTTATGGAAGAGAGGTCGCGCGAACTCTTTTGCGCATAGATTTCCATAAAGGTCTCCCTGTTCACAAAACCGGGAAACATGGTTACCGTTGGGAGTATCGTTTTCAATTCTTCAGGGTCATCGTCCGTTGCCCAGTAGCCCAAAGATATGGCAAGGTCGAAGAGGGGATCACCTATGGTTGCCATCTCCCAATCAAATACGGCGACTGGGCGAGTAAGATCCCTCGCATCAAGCATCATATTGTTCAACTTAAAGTCATTGTGGATCAACGTGGGCGCGGGGCTTTGTGGGATGTGCGACACAAGCCAGCTGGTGAGAGGCTCTACCTGCGGTATGTCGTCTGTTTTGGCGCGATGGTAGCGTTCAATCCACCCTTTCACCTGGCGCTCCAGAAAACCTGGAGGATGGCCAAATGTATCGAGTCCGGCAGCCTGCCAGTCGATGGCGTGAATTTGTACCAGCGTTTCGATAACCGTATAGGAGATTTGCTTGCAAAGGTCGGGTGTTGGTGTTACTCCTGATGGAAAAGACGTATTCACAACGACCCCTTTGCGCCGTTCCATCACATAGAAAGGCGCCCCTATGATGGTAGGATCATCGCAGAAGAGGTAAGGTTTTGGCGCAAGTGGAAAGACCGGGTTGATCTTCTGCAAGAGGCTGCACTCCCGTTTCATGTCGTGAGCCTTTGGAGGCACTGGCCCAAACGGTGGTCGGCGCAGTACTCCTTCCCAATTGCCGATCTGAAGCTGGTAGGTCAGGTTAGAGGCGCCCGAGGGAAATTGTCGCACCTGCAAGGTACCCTCCCCTATCTCCTCGATGTGATCGCGCAAGTAATGCTCGACCTTTTCGAGTTCAAAGTTCTCTCCCGCACGCACGGCAATCGTTTCTTCCTGGTTATCCATTACGCTCTCCTTAAAGAAAGGCAATTCTGTTAAAGATTCTTGCTCTAAGAGTGTACAACAATGCAGGAGCTAATTCCACTTTCTAGCTGCCGGCGCGACAAAACAGGCGACCCTCGTCCTTATTGGACAAGGGCCGCCTGTTGAAAAGTCTCTGCAATGTTCTACTCTTGCTCCTTAACCCATGAGTGATGGCCTGGACCAGTTCATATCCTTTACCTGGTCGGCTGGGATATTGAGGATAACCCGGTCAGCAGTCACGTTTTGAACGGCATCAAACGGTGCGTAGAGATCACGCTGCATGGGTATATCAATACGAAAATCGTTGTCACGGACGTTACGGACAACACCTACAGGCCTCATGTCTGACCCGACCACATCCATGCCTTCTCGTACCTGAGCTGTCTCAGTTGGCTCATCTGCTATCGACGGATTAGCAGTTCCAGAAGATTGGTTCATTAGCGGTGGGTTAGGTGCCATAGGGGGCTGATTTGGCACCGGTGGGTTAGCAGTTCCATAGCCCTGGTTTGGCATCGGCTGATTGGCTGCCTGGGGTGGTTGATTCGGCAGCGGCTGATAAGCCCCTGCAGGGGGTTGATTTGATACAGGTTGATTGGGTACTGGTGCCTGACCTAACTGGGTTTGTTGTAGACCAAGCTGATGGGCAAGGGCCGCAAGCTTCTGCGATGCAGCAATTTCCTGCTGCAGATTTTGTTGTAATAGTGGAACACATTGTGACAGCCCTATGCTATTTGCCGCATCA
>CATPCK010000021.1 GCA_955652655.1 uncultured Ktedonobacteraceae bacterium
TCCGTGATGCGCCACAAACGTTGCATGCGTCAGCGCTGAGCCTGTGGCTACCACCTTCGCGCCACTGACGTAGATGCCGCCATCGGTCTCTTTCTCGATATGGACGGTTACCTCGGCTCGCTCATGAATGCCGCGATCACGGTCAACGGGGGGATGGATGATAGCGTGGTTGAGATATAACACCCGCTCCTGCGCTTTTTTGTACCACGCGCGCGCGTTCGCCTCGAATGGCTGGTAAAATTCGGCGTTAGCGCCGAGCGTTCCGAGGAATGAGGCTTTATAGTCAGGTGAGCGGCCCAGCCAGCCGTAGGTCAGGCGAGCCCAGGAGGCAATTGCATCGCGAGCCGCGAGTTGCTCTTCCCAGCTTTTTGGCGCCCTGAAATACCTGAGGGTACGACCACCTGAGCCAGTGTCCGTCTCCGTGGTCAGTACGTCCTGCATCGCCGGGTTGTGCAGAGCATCGTATAAACGAGCGATCATGCGGGCTGTGTTACGAAAGGCTGGATGGGTGGTCACGTCTTTGACGCGCTCCCCGTAGATCCAAATCTCTCGTCCATCACGCAGGCTTTCCAGATACTCCTGGCCGGTCATCGGGTGCGTAGTCGCTCCCTGGGGATCTACAGCGTCGATAGTCATGGTCTTCTCCTGTTCTCGGGTCTCCATGTTGTCAACAAGATGCTCTTCAGAAAAGGTGTATACAATTATTAATCTGGAAAAGCAAACTGCATACAGAACTCATCCTTGAGCCAGTATACACGATTTAAATGAGTCTTTTCAATGCTCATTACCGTAAGTGAGCTGAGACAGAAATTATTGAAAGTCATATAATGTGCTCAGCGATGCTGTTGTTATACGACAGAGGAGAGTAACTCGACATGCTAAAAGGAGTATAGAGTTTGGCAACACAATTACCTACGCAGCAAGATATTCTGGATTCCCTTCAGGACGATCACGAACGCTTTCAGAAGCTGATCAATCGACTGAATGAGGAGCAGCAGCAGATACCATTTACGCCCGAAGGATGGTCGGTCAAGGATTTCCTATCACACATGAGCCATTATAAGGCAGCGACAAGGATGTTAGTTGTCGCCTATACGCATGATCAGCCACTGCCACCCGTTATGCCGTCGGGGGACAAGGCCAATGAAGAGGCGCGCGAAATGGATAAAGAGCTTTCGCTGCCGCAGGTGCGCAACTACTGGGAAGAGACCCACATGCACCTGACTCACGTGGTTGCCGACGAACTCGATGACGAGACACTCAAAGAAGAAGTGCGAACGCCGTGGGACGAAGACATTACTGAGCCACTCTGTACAATCGTTGCCTCAATCTGCGAGCACGACGCGGAACATTTTGAGCTGATTGATCAGTACTTCGAGGTTGGTGGATAACCCAGCAGGTGTAATGAAGATATGGGATAGGTGAAGTGAGCCGGAGTACCCAGCCAGGTTTTAGCCCGACCAGGGCGATCCCTTGTGGTCGCCCTCTGCAGGCCGCTTTCGTCATGGCTCTTGCGCGAAGCGATGAGGTCCTTGGGAAGCACGAATGCTATTGCTGGCTCGGTCCACTTGAAGACTCCAGCCGCTCGCGCATCTGATCGAATGTTGTGGCATCGATCTCACCACGCGCATAACGCTGCCGGAGGATCTCCATCGCAGAGTGTTGAGTTGGCGGCGTACCAGGATGCATACCAGGATTGTAGAAAGGCTCCTGCCTATAGTATGCCGTTGGCCTCCTTGAACTGAAGCGGCGTATCAAGGCCCAGATCAGCAGTCCCAGGATGATTAACCAAAAGAATTTGCCTAGTAGAAACAAAGGCATCAGAAGCCATAAACCGTGAAAGCCCCAAAACATGGGAATTCCTTCTTTCTTTCCTAATGTAATACTTTTATTACCATTGTCGTGGCAATTTGCTCTACCACTGACGATGTATTCTCTCTTCGCATGGTGCCTTTTTCGAGGTCACCATTGCTCATTTCTATGTGTATATACGTAAACCTTTTGATCGGGGTTGTACGTGTTAGACAGAACCTTGGACTGAACCCATAAGACCGGACAGAGATCGAAGTCATAATCACTGGGAGAAGTTGGCAGCTTTCATGCTCAGGAGGTCAAGATGTTCATAGAGAACGTTGCCGAGAAGAAAGCCTTAAGGCGAGGCAAAGCCAGCGGGTTTTATCATCATGCGAAGTATAATAGATTACTTCAGAGACGTGCGAAGCCGTCGAAAAAGAGGAACGTGGCTGCGGCAGGAGAGATGACGGTTAGAAGCAGTGAAGCGTATAGTTGCGTATGATATATTGACGAGAGGAAAAAACAGTATCAAGTATCAAGCAAAGGAGAAAGAAAATATATGAGCGAACAGATTGGGTTTATTGGCCTTGGTAATATGGGACAGCCAATGGCAGGCAGCCTTCTTAAGGCAGGCTACACGCTCACGGTCTATAATCGTACCGCGAGCAAAGCGGAGCCACTTATAGCGAAGGGAGCGAAACTGGCGCGCCAACCAAGCGAGGCTGTTCAGCCTGGAGGTATGGTGGTGAGCATGGTGGCGAACGACCAGGCCCTTAAAGACATCGTTATGAGCCAGGGCTTTCTCGAGCGTTTAGGGCAAAACGGCATTCATCTCTCGATGAGCACGGTGTCGCCCTTCACAGCGCGCAAGCTGGCGGAACTGCACGCGCAACACGGCAGCACTTATCTCGCGGCCCCTGTTTTTGGGCGGCCCGAGGCGGCAGCCGCGCAAAAGCTGTGGATCTGTCTCGCAGGGCCACAGGCTGCCAAAGAGCGGGTACGTCCTGTACTCGAGGCCATGGGACAGGGCATCTTCGACTTCGGTGATGATCCGGGTGCAGCCAATATCGTCAAGCTTTGCGGCAACTTCATGATCGTTTCGGCGATGGAGGCGCTGGCTGAGGCATTGACACTGGCAGAGAAGAGTGGCCTTGATCGTTCAGCCGTGATCGAGATGTTCGCGCAAACCATGTTCGCGGCTCCCATCTACCAGAACTATGGCAAGTTGATTGCCGAGAAACGCCACACTCCTGCCGGGTTTCAGCAGAAATTGGGCTTAAAGGATATCAACCTTGTCAGAGAGGTGGCGGAATATGCCACGATGCCAATGCCCCTGGCAAGCCTGATGCACGACCGCCTGCTTGCAGGTGTGGCGA
>CATPCK010000022.1 GCA_955652655.1 uncultured Ktedonobacteraceae bacterium
CATGCAATCAAGCCGAGAAAACGGTCACGATAGCAATCAAGTCTCGAACTCATTCCTGCTCAGGTGAAAGGTTCTCGCCATTCATGACCACGACCTCGGTATGATGCCGCTGGCAGAAGGCCTCAAAGTATTCATAGCCAAAGCGTACCAACCGATCCCGATGCGCGATAATCAGGCGTCTCACCTGCCCCAGTTCAATCATCTCCATAAGATGGTTAAACTGCTTGCGTTTGTAGTTCAAGCCAGAGCCACTATCAGACATCCACTCATCGACCGTGATAGAGTGCTGCTGGCAGTATGCCTCAAGCGCCTTATACATACATTTTACTATATTAGCATACGTCTGTTAACACTGTTTAAAGCTCCTTTAGTGACAAGGCCAGTATAACAAAACAATGTTGTACGTATCAACATTATAGCCTATGCAGGAGGCAACAGGCGATTGAGATCGAGATGCGATGGATTTTTGGGAAAATGTGTCGGAAATTGCGACACAATTTTTTTGGAAATGGGTGAACTTATTTTGACATGTACTGGTGGTGTCGATGCGATGGTTTGTCCGGTGGTCAATCTGGCTCCTCGATGGTTTTTTTGATCATTCTTTCTGTGGGGTGGGAAAAAGGAAGGTAGGCCCTGCCCCTACGGGTACGAGCCTTCCCTTACCACGCCACCCGCAACACCGCCTCGACCTGCGCTGCCCCGGTGATCGGCCTGGGATTGCTCTGTACCGCGCGGCTCTGTAGAGCAAGTTGCGCCAGTTGAGGCAGATCGGCCTCCTGCACCCCAACATCGCGCAAATGCTGCGGTAGGTTCATCTGACCGATCAGTGCGTAGATTCGCTGCACAGCCTCTTCCACCGCCGCTTCTGCGGCCTTACCCTCAAGAGCAATCCCCATCGCAGCCGCCGCTGGCGCCAGTTGTTCAGCAGCCACATCCAGGTTGAAACGCATGGCGTGCGGCAAGATAATCGCATTGGCCATGCCATGTGGGACGCCAGCTGTACCCCCAAGCACGTGGCACAGACCATGGTGTAATGCCATCGTGACACTGGACAGGGCCGTTCCCGCCAGGTATGCGCCCATCAACATCTCGCTCCGCGCTTCCAGGTCATCTCCAGCTGCATAGCAACGAGGGAGAGCGGAAGTAATCGCGTGGACGCCACTGATGGCGGCAGCAGTGGAGAGCGGGTTGCGCGTCAGCGAATACAAGGCTTCAATACAATGGGCAAGAGCGTTAATACCGGTCGAGGCGGTCATCGCTTGCGAGAGCTTGAGCGTGAGCACTGGATCGTAGATAGTCAATTTCGGAGTAACTTTAGCATCGGTTACCGTGATTTTGCGTGCCAATCCATTCTCGTCGTGCGTGACACCATACGTTGGGGTCATCTCTGACCCGGCATAGGTTGTCGGTATGGCTACAACGGGAACAACAGGCTGATCAGTTGGAAAGGCTGCCCGCGCTGGTCGCCCTTTGCGTTTCTCCTCAAGAGAAAGGCTGACAGCTTTCGCCATGCCGATCGCGCTTCCCCCGCCCAGACCAATCACCGCGTCAACCTCGTTTTCACCTGCAAGCACGGTGGCTTCAACGACCTGAAAATCGGGAACATGCGGTTGAACATGAGCGTAAACTGCCACTAAGCGCTGTTCTAGCGCTTGCTCAAGCGACGCAATGGTGCCGTCACGCTGCAAAGTACCTGTTGAGCAGAGCAGCAATCGCTGCCAATGAAACCGTTCCAGTGCGTCAACCAGGCGGGCCAGTGAACCAGGCCCAAAGATTATTTCCTGGGCATAACTGGTATAGCGAAATTCATTCATTTGCGATACTCGTCTTCCATCGACTCATTTTACGGTAATAAGGGGCGCCACAGTATATCACAAAAATCTGCAATTTATCTCAATGATAACGTTCTTTCAACACAGAACTATCCTCTATTTTGTTGTGTTGTAAGGAGGCTAATGTGCGTTCTAAACTTGCTATCTCTTCCGGATTTCTCATCATCTTACTACTACTCGGTAGCTTCTTCCTCACCGGTCACAACGCCAATGTGGCAGCAGCAGGGCAATTCACACCGGCCGGTGTCGGCGGCCTTCCCCCTCTACTAAACGTCAGTAAATTGTTGGGAAGCGACCATTCAAACCGCACCTTGCAGATGAGTGTCAACCTGGCACTCCGCAACCAGGGCCAGCTCAACGCTCTGCTCCATGATCTCTATGATCCCTCTTCTCCCAATTATCATCAATTTCTCAGCGTCGCTGAGTTTGCTCAGCGTTTTGGCCCCACCACCGACCAGCAGCAAGCGGTCAAGAGCTATTTAAAGCAGCAGGGTTTCACCATCACACGGACATATCCCAATCATCTCGTCATCGATTTTAGCGGGCCGGAATCGTTGGCGGAACAAACCTTTGGCGTCACCATCAACGACTATCAAAGCCCTCTTGGGCGCCACTTCTTCTCCAACGCCAACGTGCCCACCCTGCCGGCCTACCTCGCCAGTTTTGTCAGCTTCATCGGTGGACTCGACAACGCGAACCAGTTCTATCATCCACCCATTGCCTCGAAGAATGACAACCGGGCAAACAGGCCCCATGCCGGGACAAACTGTCCCAGCGCGGGCGTGAGCGGCGGCGGCAACCAGGTCGCATACATCCCCAACCAGTTCTCTAAAGCCTATAACTATGACGGCTTACATAGCTCAGGCCTGCAGGGCGCGGGACAAACCGTTGGCGTTTTCGAGCTTGACGGCTACTCTCAGAGTGATGTACAGGCTTACACGCAGTGTTTTGGCGGGGGCAGCGTGCCTATTAGCAACGTCATCCTGGATGGCTTCAACGGTCAACCTGGCGCGGGCGCTATCGAGGTCGAACTGGACATGGAAGTCATCCTGAGCATGGCCCCCAAACTGTCCAAAATGATTGTCTACGAGGCCCCCAACACAACCCAGGGCTACAACGACGAATTCGCGCGCATCGTCAGCGACCGCACGCCGGTCATCAGCGTCAGTTGGGGCGACTGCGAGAAAAACATGGGTCAGCAGGAAGTTCAGCAGGAGAACAAATTCTTCCAGGAGGCGGCTGCCCAGGGCCAGAGCATCCTCGTCGCCTCCGGTGATAGTGGCAGTGAAAGCTGCTTCCAGCTGGGCGGCTCGAGCTTCGATATCTCGCTGAATGCCGATGATCCCGCCGCGCAGCCATTCGTCACGGCCGTTGGAGGAACAACGCTCTCGCTGAATAGCGATAACAGTTACCAGTCCGAACACGTCTGGAACGGCGGTCTATTCGGTGGCGCGGGCGGCGGCGGCCTCAGCCAGTTCTGGAAGCAGCCCGCCTGGCAGAATGGCCCTGGTACACAAAACCAGTATTCCAATGGTATGCGTGAGACGCCAGACGTCTCGCTCGACGCCGATCCCGCTACCGGCTACCCCGTCTACTGTACGGCGGGCTCATCCTGCAGCGGCACTGGAGGCGGTGGCTGGCTCACCGTTGGTGGCACCTCAGCCGCCGCACCCATGTGGGCCGCCATGGTCGTCCTGACCAATCAGAAGGCAGCGCAGCAGGGCAAAAAACCCATGGGCTTCCTCAATCCCGCCCTCTATAAAATAGCCAGTGGCAGTCACTACAGCAGCGACTTCCACGACATCACACCGCCCGGCAATCCATCGACGCCATCCAACAACGACGAGCTTGGCTTCAACGGCGGCGCCTATCCCGTTACCAACGGCTATGACATGGCAACAGGCTGGGGCGCCCTCAATGCCACCCGACTCGCAGCCGACCTTGTCTCGATGGGCTAATCGATAGACCACCTGTATCACAATAAGGAAGCGGTGACCGCTTCCTTATTTATATGAAGAACCCCATATAACCCGCCATACACCTCATTGAGAGGATATGTTATAATTGATCATTCAAAGGATACATATATTATCGAATGACAGCCGGTTAACCTACTACACTATGATAGCGCCCGATTACATGCGCTGCGAATCTGGCTTCCTTCATATATTTATTACAAGGAGAAGACACGTATGCAACATAGCAAGAAGTTTATGG
>CATPCK010000023.1 GCA_955652655.1 uncultured Ktedonobacteraceae bacterium
CTTGAATAGGACCATCATTGTGCATTCCACCTTTTGAGTCTATTCTCTCCCCAATATATCACGTTTGAGATCAGCAGAGCTGTGGGAGAGCCAGAATTGTAAAATACGGGAAGAAGATGAAGGCTCATCAACAGCGCCTCGGTCTCATAATAGCGGCCGAAATCGAACCACACGAGTTGCGTCGTCAAAGCATCGCGGATGGCAATCGACCGCTGAGAGCTGACAGTTCGAAGCAGTGAAGCGTATAGTTGCGTATGATATATTAACGAGAGGGAAAAACAGTATCAAGTATCAAGCAAAGGAGAAAGAGAGTATATGAGCGAACGGATTGGGTTTATTGGCCTTGGTAATATGGGACAGGCTATGGCAGGCGGTCTTCTTAAGGCGGCCTACACACTCACAGTTTACAATCGTACCACGAGCAAAGCGGAGGCGCTCACAGCGAAGGGAGCGCAATTGGCGCACCAGCCGAGCGAGGCCGTTCGGACTGGTGGCATCGTGGTGAGCATGGTGGCGAACGACCAGGCCCTTGAAGACATCGTTATGAGCCAGGGCTTTCTCGAGCGTTTGGGGCAAAACGGCATTCATCTCTCGATGAGTACGGTGTCGCCCTTCACAGCGCGCAAGCTGGCGGAACTGCACGCGCAACACGGCAGCATTTATCTCGCGGCCCCTGTTTTTGGGCGACCCGACGCGGCAGCTGCGCAAAAGCTGTGGATCTGTCTTGCAGGGCCACAGGCTGGTAAAGAGCGGGTACGTCCTGTGCTCGAGGCCATGGGACAGGGCATCTTCGACTTCGGTGATGATCCGGGTGCAGCCAATATCGTCAAGCTCTGTGGCAACTTCTTAATCGTTTCAGCGATGGAGGCGATGGCTGAGGCGTTGACCCTAGCAGAGAAAAGTGGCCTTGATCGTTCAGCCGTGCTCGATATGCTGGCACAAACCATGTTCGCGGCTCCCATCTACCAGAACTATGGCAAGATGATTGCCGAGAAACGCCACACTCCTGTCGGGTTTCAGCAGAAATTAGGCTTAAAGGATATCAACCTGGTTAGAGAGGCAGCGGAATATGCCACGATGCCAATGCCCCTGGTAAGCCTAATGCACGACCGCCTGATTGCAGGAGTGGCGAAAGGACGGGGTGAAATGGATTGGTCGGCGCTCTCGCTCGATGTGTTGGAAAACGCAGGGCTGGAGCTTCCGTAGTAAGGCGGGGGCATGGCAACGGGCTTCCAGGGCGACCACAAGGGATCGCCCCTACTATGGACGGTTGCCGATACACGGCCGTGAAGCGACGGTGGGCGCCGTGTTGTGGGAGAAAAGGAGCGTACCCTTACGTTGGTGCGAATAGGAATTTCTCGCGCCTCTTGACTCATTCTGGTCTCTATGAGAGACTTCCTGCATGGAAGAACAATAGAAAGCTGAGGAAGTACAGTGACGCAGCATGGGCAACGCTTCAAAGACAAGGTGGTGATTGTCACGGGTGCCGCTTACATCACCGGGCATATGCTGGTAGTTGACGGAGGGTTGCTCTCCCAGCAGCGTTCGCCTCAATTAGATATCTTCCCCTTGAGTCGCTTCCCCAAACTGGAGCCCGAATGATGCAACATCTCCCTGGGCATTACCGGTTAGGGGTGGATATAGGGGGTACTTTCACCGATCTCATCGTGTTCAACGACGCAACCGGCAGTTTCACGGTCGGCAAAGCGCTCACCACGCCACATGACCCCTCACAAGCTATTGAAACAGTCCTGCTCGAAACGCTTGAGCGGGACGGAGTTGCAGCAAGCGATGTGCAACAACTTATACACGGCACAACCCTGGTTACGAATGCCATCATCGAGCGCAAAGGAGCACGTACGGCACTCCTTGCCACACAGGGGTTCCGCGACTCGATTGAGATCAGACGGGAAAACCGCTACGAACTCTACGATCTTATGCTGGAGATGCCGCAACCACTGGTGCCGCGTTACCTACGCTTTGGCGTACCACAGCGCACGCTGGCTGATGGTACAACCCTTCAGGAACTCGATGGCGCTTTTGTCGAGCAACTGACGCGCGAACTGGTCGCTAACGGGATTGAGGCCATTGCGATTGCCTTTTTGCATAGTTTCGCCAACCCCGCTGCCGAACAAGAGGCTCGTGCTATCGTCAAGCGCAACGCACCAGGCATACGAGTTTCAATCTCGTCTGAAGTTGTGCCTGAAATACGGGAGTTCGAGCGTACCTCAACGACGATCGCAAATGTGTATGTGCAGAGCAGCGTAGAAAGTTACCTCATTGAGTTGCAAGCGCGCCTGGCTCGCATTGGTTTCAAGGGTAATCTCCTCATGATGCTTTCCAGCGGCGGCATTGTCACGTTAGATACTGCAATGCGCTTTCCTATTCGCCTGCTTGAGTCAGGCCCGGCGGCAGGAGCATTGGCGGCTGCTAGCTTTGGTTCAGCATGTGGGTATACCGATCTGCTCTCATTCGATATGGGCGGGACGACCGCCAAGTTCTGTGTGATTGACCGGGGGCAACCACTGATTGCCTACGAATTTGAAGTAGACCGCAGGTATCGCTTCAAAAAAGGGTCGGGGTTGCCCATCAAAGTGCCTGTGATCGAAATGATCGAGATTGGTGCCGGGGGCGGCTCAATTGCGCGGATAGATCCACTGGGACTGTTGAAGGTTGGGCCAGAATCGGCGGGAGCTGAACCGGGCCCGGTCTGCTACGGGCGAGGTGGCACTGAACCAACCGTTACTGATGCTGACCTGGTACTTGGCTATCTCGACCCGGACTACTTTCTGGGAGGTCGCATCAAGTTAGACCTTGCTGCAGCGCGCCAGGCTATCAAGGGAAGGGTCGCTGACCGCTTAGGCATCTCGGTTGAAGAAGCCGCCTGGGGCATTCACCAGATTGTGAATGAAAGCATGGAGAATGCCGCCCGCATCCACACGCTGGAGCGGGGCAAAGACCCACATCGCCTCCCCGTATTTGCCTACGGCGGAGCGGGGCCTGTGCATGGTTTTCGCATTGCCAAAGCCCTGAGATCACCAGTCGTGGTTGTGCCATTTGGAGCGGGAGTAATCAGCGCGGTTGGTTTTCTCACCGCGGCGCTCGCCTTCGACTTCGTGTGTTCCTGGCCCGGCCAGATTGATAGCCTGGGCTGGCAGAAGGCTAATATGTTACTGGATGAAATGGAAGCTGAAGGCCAGGCGCTCCTTACGGCATCGGGTGTGGCGGCAGAGCACATTAGCCACCGGCGCGAGGCCGATATACGCTATGTCGGTCAAGGCCACGAAGTAAGAGTACCTCTCCCGGCTGATCAGTTGGATAGCACCAGCGTCTCGACTATCACCACCTCTTTTGAAGAGGTTTACCGCCGTCTCTACGAACGACTGAGCCCATCCGTACCGATTGAAATTATCTCCTGGCGGGTAATATCATCCGGTCCTAAACCTGAAGTGCGCTTGCAACTACCACGGACTGAGAAAACTGCTCAAGCGGCTCTAAAGGGGAGCCGGAAGGCGTACTTCCCTGAAGCAGGGGGCTATTCCGCTATACCGGTCTATGACCGCTACCGCCTGTTCCCGGGCGAGAGCTTCAGCGGGCCGGCTATTGTTGAAGAGCGCGAGTCGACGGTGATTGTAGGGCCAGACAGCGGTTTCCGTATTGACGAGCAATGGAACCTACTTATTGCACTGTGACCTACCTTGTAAGGATACCCGGCCATGATGAATAGAATCGATCCGATAACGTTGGAAGTTCTTTGGAACCGCTTGCTCTCGGTAGTGAATGAGCAGCAGGTCACGCTGATGCGTACAGCCTTTAGCACCGTTGTGCGCGAGTCGCAGGACCTGGCCTGTGGTGTCTTTGATACTCGTGGTTATATGATTGCCCAGTCGCTCACCGGCACACCCGGTCACATTAACGCCATGGCAGCGGGAGTAGGCCATTTCTTGAAAGCGTATCCGGCGGAAACGCTCAAGCCGGGCGATGTGTTGATTACCAACGATCCCTGGCAAACAGCCGGGCAGATCAACGA
>CATPCK010000024.1 GCA_955652655.1 uncultured Ktedonobacteraceae bacterium
GTGCGAACCGTTCAGCCGAAACTCATCCTCCGATGAGGGGATGGCTGACAAGGAAGTGATCCTTGATAACTGATGATCCGATGTGAGGCGAAATTCCTCATCCACGAGGCGAACGTGGAACAGCAAGGCCCCACGGTAGCGACTGGTCCTCAATCCGTGAAGCGGGCATCAAGGGAAGCTCTGCGAGCCTGAACGCAGTACCTTCCTGAGCGAGGCTCCTATGGCGAAGGGAACTGAAGATGCGGCTGACCCATCGTTACTTCGAACAAGTCAAACAGGCTGACAGACTTGACCAAAATGGTAACGGTACACAGGCTCATCATCTGTAGACGTGATGAGTAATGGGATGAAATCTGTACACGTTTCATCCTCTCGCCCGAAACGTACCCGGTGGAGAGCATCCGCCTACAGGAGCGCAAAACGGACCATCGGAACGGGATAACTCTCAAGCCTGCTCTCGTTGATGATCGATGCAACGAGCAGGGAACCACCCGCATGCGCTTGAGAGCGGGATTGCCTAAGAAGCCAAAGCCAGCAGGAAAGCTGCTGGATATGCTGACGTAGGCACGGTGATCTGGAATGAAGAGGTGTGACACGTATGGCACAGACGAAGGCACCCAAGACCAAGCCTAGGCTTGATCCTGAGAGTGAGAGTTGGAACAAGCTGCCCTGGCGCAAGTTTGAGCAGCATGTGTATCGCATACAAAAACGCATCTTCAAAGCCAAACAACAAGGCAATACACGAGCAGTGCAAAAACTCCAAAAATTGTTGATGAAGTCCAGGGCGGCGCGCCTGCTGGCAGTGCGCCGGGTCACGCAGGACAACCAGGGAAAGAAAACGGCGGGAGTGGATGGAGTGAAATCTGTCACACCCTCACAGCGACTTGAAATGGTCGAATGCATCCACCCGAAACACTGGAAATGCAAGAAGGCACCACCGGTACGAAGAATTTACATTCCGAAACCGGGAAAGAGCGAAAAGCGTCCTCTCGGGATTCCTGTCATGGAAACGCGAGCGCAGCAAGCACTAGCTAAAGGCGCTCTAGAACCGGAATGGGAAGCCTGCTTCGAGGCCAACAGCTATGGTTTTCGCCCTGGGCGCTCATGTCAAGATGCGATCCAAGCCATCTTTCTCGCTATCTGTAAAAAGCCAAAATATGTGCTGGATGCCGATATCGCCGGATGCTTCGATCACATCGACCAGGAAGCACTCCTTTCAAAACTCAACACCTACCCAGCCATGAGACGAACGATTCACTCTTGGCTCAAGGCGGGCATGCTTGATCAAGGCGTGTTCGCGCCTACCTCTCGTGGAACACCTCAAGGAGGGGTGATTTCACCTCTTCTCATGAATGTAGCGCTTCATGGATTAGAAACCTTTGTCGTACATGAACTCACTAGAAGGACTGGTAAAAAGTCCCAAAAGGTGAGTCCAACCGTCATACGCTATGCCGACGATTTTGTCGTCCTGGACGAAGAACATCAAACCATCG
This sequence comes from uncultured Ktedonobacteraceae bacterium, assembly GCA_955652655.1. Lineage (GTDB taxonomy): Bacteria > Chloroflexota > Ktedonobacteria > Ktedonobacterales > Ktedonobacteraceae > UBA11361. Next base: position 1,494 of record CATPCK010000024.1, read on the forward strand.
AACAGGCCAAAGAGATCATCGCTGCATGGTTAAAGGACATGGGACTGGAATTGAAACCGAGCAAGACCCAGGTGACTCACACCCTCCAACCCTATCAAGGGAAGGTAGGGTTCGATTTTCTAGGCTGGACGGTGCGACAATTCCCAGTAGGAAAAACGCACACTGGCACAGACCGATGGGGAAACGCGCTCGGCTTCAAAACCATCATCACCCCAAGTAAAGAGGCGGTCAAGCGACATCTCCAAGAATTGAAGCTCCTCATCAGAAAGAACATCCATGCCCCACAAGGACAGCTCATCAAAGAACTGAACCAGGTGATACACGGATGGACGAATTACTTTCGCAGTATGGTGGCCACAGAAACCTTCCATCACTGCCGATATATCCTCTTTCAGCAGCTTCAACGATGGGCCAGACGCAGACATCCTCACAAAGGCATGATCTGGATTTCGAACAACTACTGGCATGTAGACGAGGGGAAGGGATGGAGCTTCACCGATCGGAGATCCATGCTGTGGCAGCATGACCAAACCGAGATCCAACGTCATATCAAGATCAAAGGAACAGCTAGCCCTTACAACGGGGATGTGCTGTATTGGAGCAAACGACTCAGAACCCATCCCATGCTCAATGGACTGCTGGGAAAGCTCCTTCAGAAGCAAGCTGGAAAATGTCGCTGGTGTGAACTGCTCTTTCAAGACGGAGACATCATCGAAATTGATCACATCACCCCGCACAGCCAGGGTGGAGGAGAGGAACTGAGTAACAAATGTGCACTGCATCGACATTGCCATGATCAACGTCACGCACGACGGGTCAATGGTACCCATGACAAGGGCCAGATCACTGAGGAGCCGGATGACGCTAACGTGTCACGTCCGGTTTTGAAGCCGAGCGGAGGGGGTGACCCCTTCGCTTAGGTTAACCTCAAGGATTATCGGACAATAGGAGAGGCAGAAAAAGGGCTGGAAGAGTATTTTCAGTTCTACAATCAAGATCGTTTACATCAGTCTTTGGATTATCGAACACCTGCACAGGTGTATTATCGAACTTGACTCATTCATTTACGGTATGGCTGAGTTCATTCTTAAAGGTGGTCGATTTTTGTCTTGACTATGGGAGATAGCATAGGTTGGTTGACGGAGCTTTGGTTTATTTACGAAGGTTTGGCCGAAGAAGCTCGACGCCATCCCGAATCTTGTGTAAAGGGAAGATACGAAAAGAGCATCATCTGAGCTGATGTTATAGGCATAGATTCTTCCTGTGGAAGGACCGTTTCTGTGATGCCAATTCTCACAAGCCCTACCACCATACCTGTGTTATCACCTCAAAACCTCTTCTTTTGAAGAGTTCCTCTTTACGCAAGATCTGGGATGGCATCTCCAACAACATTCTATCTCTCATCTCACTTCTCCGAAAGAACGGGTATCTCATTGTTGTGGAGAAGGTCTCTCTGTATGGAGTGGTAAGCTAAATGTGAAGGTTGTCCCTACTCCCTCCGTACTTTCTACCCACATGCGACCCTGATGGTGTTGAATGATCTCGTTGGAGATATACAAGCCGATGCCAAGTCCAGAGCTGTTCGTCCCTTGATCAGTGACTTGGTAGTATTGCTCGAATACTTTCTCGTGATGGACGGTTGCGATACCAATCCCAAAATCTTCGACACGTACCGTCGCGAAACGCTCCTCTGTGACCAGATGCACGGCCACCTTCTCTGCCTGCGGCGAATATTTAATTGCATTCGTCAATAAGTTGATCAGAACTTGTCCAAGACGGTCACGATCTCCATTCACCGGCGCGTTTTCGTCACCTTCAAAGACGAGGTGATGGGTAGGAGTTATGGCTTGGATATCCTCAACCGTCTCTCGCACCAGGTCTGCCAGATTAAACACCTCTTCTTTCTGTAAGAGTTTCCCCCTCTGAAGTCGGGCGACATCCAGCAAATCATTGATCAGTGTGGAGAGGATAGTTAGTTGCCTATCCATGCGAGATAAGATGTGAGCCGTCTGCTCATCTTCTTGCTTCTGGAAACGACGGAGCAGTAGTTGGGCAAAACCCTTAAGGCTGGTAACGGGTGTTTTGAGTTCATGGCTGACAATGCGGATAAATTCGTCTTTCATTTGTTGAAGTCGATCCTGCTCGGTCACGTCCTCAAAGGCCAACAAGATCAGTTCTCTGTCATGGGTTTCCCGAGAGAGGGTTCGCGCATTCAAGAGCATCACTTTCTTGCCAATTGCGGGAAATTCATCCTCAACCCGAAAGTCTTCAAACACGGTGGCGGAGGAAAGGATCGCCTCAAGGAGGTGTCGCAAGGCAGGGATATTCCACTGTCCTTTCCCTAATGTATACACCACCTGTTGTTCTGTCTCCTGCGGTGTCGTGTGAAAGGTGGTATAAAAAGCGCGGTTTGCTAAAACAACACGCAAGTCTGTGTCGAGCACCAGGAGAGGTTCTCGGATGGTTTCCACAATACTTTCAGCATAGGCCCGTGCTTCGGCAATCAGTTGTTGTGCTCGTTTCTGCTCAGTGAGATCACGCACAATTTTGGTAAATCCGCGCAGGTTTTTCTCGCTATCAAACAGGGGAAAGAGTAAACCACTGGCCCAAAACAAGGTGCCATCTTTTTTAACATGATAGCGTTCATCTTCGCCCCGTCCTGTTTGGAGTGCCTGCGCAAATTCTCCTTGTGGAGCATGATTCTCAATATCTTCGGGCGTGAAAATGAGAGCGAAAGGTTTGCCGATGATGTCTGGTTCAGTATATCCCAAGAGGCGTTGTGCGCCCGAGTTCCAACTACTAATAGTGCCGTCTGTGTCTGTGGTGAAAACGGCATACTCTTCAAGACTCTCAAGCACCAAGCGAAAAAACTCATCACCCACACGGAACTGGTGATGCAAGCCTTGTCCTTCGCTTTCTGAAAGACGAGAGCTAAATTGACCGGTGTCTGTTTGTGGCGTGTGTGGTTCCTGATACTGCTCCATATTCTACCTTTCTGAAAAAACCCTACTCTACGAGAGAATACGATAAAAATGAAGGGAAGAGAGACATGGAGCCAAAGAAATACGCTGTTTGAGTTCATTCAATGTGATATCTTTGACACCATCCCGTGTTGTGTATAAAGAATTCCCTTCTCAAAGGATAGAGAGGGAAGAGATAATCCAGGCATACATTGTCCCTTGTATCCAAAACATTCCATTTCAAACAGGAGGGAACAACGATGCCTCTACCCAAGAAAAAGCGTACCACATCGAACAGCGACCCGGTAGCATTGGAGCAAGCATCCCCACCGTTGCCAGAACAGCAAACGTTCCATGAACATTTGCGTGCATTGACGCGGAGTGCGGTGCGAGTCGTCATCGAAGAAGTCATGCGTGAGGAACTCAAACAGTTCCTCGGGGCAGCCTGGGGAGAGTGTACACCCAGGCGGAAAGGATACCGCAATGGGAGTTACACCCGTGATCTCGCGACATCGTCGGGTCCCATCGAAGATCTTGAGGTCCCCCGAGATCGAGAGGGACAGTTCCATACCCAGGTCTTTGAGCGCTACCGTCGCTACGAACCTCAAGTGGCCGAAGGGCTAACGCAGATGTTCGTGGCAGGAGTCAGTACCCAAAAAGTGGGAGAAGTCGCTCAGACGCTCATGGGAGTTGCGCCCAGCGCAAGCACCGTGAGCCGTCTCAACCAAACGTTGACCCAACAATTTGAGACGTGGCGTGAGCGTCCACTGCTCACGCACTATCGCATCCTGTACCTGGACGGCATTCACTTCAGCGTGCGTCATGGAGACCAAACCGATTCGACCATCATCTTAACGGCGCTTGGCGTGGATCTGGAAGGGAACAAGGATGTGCTGGCATTGCGGGCCTGTGCCGAAGAAGATAAAGATGGCTGGAGTTGCCTCGTGCAAGATCTGCGCCGTCGTGGGGCCACACAGATGGATCTGATTGTCACCGATGGGCATGAGGGACTGCTTTCAGCGGTCTGTGCGCTCTTTCCAGCAACGCCACGGCAGCGCTGTGTGGTCCACAAACAGCGCAATGTGATGAACGCTATTCCTCATCGCGAGCGCAAGGAGGTGGCAACAGAACTGGCAGGGATCTTCAAGCAAGAAAAGAGAGAAGATGCCCTGCTGAATTTGGCAGCTTTCAAAGCCAAGTATCGCCAGCGCTACCCCGAAGCTGTGCGGAGCCTGATGGAAGATGAAGAGCATCTATTGACGTTTTAGATGCCATATCAAATGTTGTGTAACAGTGTGGAGCAAGAAAGAATGGAAACGTGGCTTGGTTTAACTCATGTGTATGAACGGACGGGTGTTTTTTGATACACATTATCGGTAAGTGGCTCCCTTCTGAGGAACATTTTTTCACCCACCATTCACATTCCCCGCAATGGATTGCGCTTTGCGCTCTCTGCAAGCTTTCTCCTCGAGAAGTTGAGCAGGAGCAATGTGCTATACTATGTTCCCGTAGAAGCTATGAAAGCTGATGAAACCTGGCTCGTGCAGGAGTGAGACAAGCATCGAAGGAGTGACGTCTTGAATGAGCAATTGGAGCGCAACAAACAAACGGTGATGCAGTTCTATGATCTGATGTTCAATCAGTGTCAGCCCGCCGAAGCGATCAAGCGATATGCAGGGGAGACGTATATCCAGCATAATCCCGCTGTTGCTGATGGCAAGAAGGCCTTCATTGCGTACTTCACGCGGATGGCAAAGGAGTATCCAGGCAAGCGCGTCCACTTTAAACGTGCGCTTGCCGAAGGAAACTACGTGGTCTTGCACTGTTATCAGCAGTGGCCTGGTGATCGAGATTGGGCAGGCATTGATATTTTTCGGCTCGATGACAACGGGAAAGTCGTCGAACATTGGGATGTTCTCCAACCCATCCCTGAGCAATCAGCCAACGACAATACTATGTTCTAGTCAGGGCTGGTGTCTGCTCCCAAAGAAAGTCTGGTGCCGTTTTTGGGGAACGTAATTGTAAGCTCAACACCAAAGTGGTGCCATCCTGAAGTCCCCAAAAACAGAGATGCCATAGCGATAGTTGTGTAAAGGTGTAGAGCAAGAAAGCATGGAAATGTGGCTTGGCGAACCTCTGCGCATGAACGGTCAGGAAAACATCAAGCTCACCGGGAAGCCAGCAGACCTTCCCGTAACATTTGAACGATTTCGACCAACCTACCCGATACCCAACACAGCCTGTTGAAAAACACTTCATGAGTGAAGCAAGGACTCATCTTGTGTTCTGACCACCACCTGTGTGATAAAAGAGCAGCCAGAACACCTCTTGTGGCTACACGTTTCCCTTGACATGCTTTTTGAGGAACCAACTTGCAAGCCAGACGGCACCCGTGTTGAGCAGAATGAACAACGCAGTGAACATCATACCGGATATATTCAGCATAAACACTGCAATAACCCACCAGAGACCGTAGAGCATGGCAAAGGCAACTGGCAGGGATAAGGAGGCCAAAAGCCAGCGCTTTGCCAGGACCAAAGCAAGAGTACTGAAGATCCAGACAGCAAGCATGGTCGCAGGCCAGATGACGATGAAGACAAAGGTTCTTACCTCCATATCCGCGTAAAAATCTTTTCCGGTTGTCGTCACGCCGACACCGAACCAGACGAGACTGAGGAGGACTGACCCCAGAGCAAACGAAAGTAACGCCAGGACCGTAAAGATGATTTGTCCGATACGTAAAGGACTGCGGTTGTTCGCCGCTTGGAATGTGAATGGTTGACTCATCGTATTCTCCTTATATGAATGATATGAATGCTACATGATCTTCTCCTGTCCCATCTCTGTGATTGAACACGTCTCTTTCGTGGAGCAGGTCTATCTCAAGAATACGCCAAAACAGGAGAGGGGAGAAGTGTCATTTGACCCATCTAATGAATAATGAGGGAGGAGATGGGGACTATCTCTGCCTGTAGTATCTCTTCAGGATGATCTCTTTGGGAAGCTTTTCTTTACACAACAATCGGGCTAACCTAAGCGACAGGGGCGACCCTGTCGCTTAGGTTAGCCAACAATCGGTATGGCATCGTAGGAGCCATTGCGGTACCCTTTGCGTTTGGGATTGCATTCTCCCCAAGCGGCTCCAATGAACTAGTCTAACTCCTCACGCATCACTTCTTCGATCACCACCCGCACTGCGCTCCGAGCGAGAGTACGCAGATGCTGGTGAAATTCCTGCTGCTCCGGCAACTGTGGGGACATTTGCTCCGACGTTGAGGGGGCGCAGTTCGATGTAGTACGCTTTTTCTGAGCTACAGGCATAGTTCCCTCCTTGTTGAATTTGAAGGTTTTGATTGAATGGGACCATTTATGCCTGTATTATCTCCTCAGAACCTCCCTCCTAGTCAGGGTGTCACGGGAACAGATCCTCACGCATCTGGACAGCGACTCCTTCCTGCGCTACACTGTTGGCGAGCACATTACTCCCGCCATCTTCTGAAGGAGGCTATATGGACAAAGGTGAAAACAGGAAATCTTCCATACCGCCCTACACCTGGCTTCTTTCCCGACGCCCCAATTTCATGGCCTCATTTACCCACTCTCTGCGGAAAGTCGCGGTAGAGCATCTTGAATTACAGAAAGGGGATCGGGTTCTTGATGTAGGTTGTGGAACAGGAGCGAGTTTCCCCTATTTAGTGCAGGCGGTTGGAACCAGTGGTGAAGTGGTTGGGGTTGAAATCAGCCCGGACATGGCGGTACAGGCAAGAAAACGTGTTGAAAGCCACAGGTGGGGCAACGTCTGCGTGCTTGAGGATGCTGCTCAAACCGTGCAACTCGCTGGCCAGTTTGATGGGTTATTGCTGTTTGCCGCCCATGAAGTCTTCACCTCTCCAGATGCGCTCGATCATCTTCTTGTGTCATTACAAAAGGATGCCCATGTTGTCGCATTCGGTGCGAAACGCTCCTCCAGGCACCTAGGCATCCTGTTCAATCCCCTCCTCAGCTTCATCACTCATCATTTATTACCATCATCCACATCTCCCATAGACGATCAGCCTTGGCGACTCCTTGAGGAACGCCTAGGAGAGCTTCATAAACAAGAGCGTGTCTATGGGTTCATGTATCTCGTCTGTGGCTCTTTTCACACCACAGATGGGTAGCGCAGGAAGGAGTCGCTGTCCAGATGCAGCACAGTTCCACCCTGCTTGGGTCGGTTCCCTTTTACACAATATTCGGTATGGCATCCAGGTAGGAGGGATGATATGGTGAAGCGCATTCGTGTGGTCATTGCCGACGATCACTTGATGGTTCGGAAAGGACTGAGGTTGATGCTGGAAGAGGAGGGTGAGGATATTGAGCTGGTTGGCGACGCTGCCGATGGGGCGACCGCAGTGACGCTGGTGGAACAACTCCAACCGGATGTGGTTGTGATGGATATCCGCATGCCAGGGATGGATGGCATCGCCGCGTTAAAACAGATACACACCACCTGGCCGCATGTGGCCGTACTGCTTTTAACCACATATAACGAAGATGAGTTGATGATCCGAGGACTGCAAGCTGGGGCATGTGGCTACTTCCTCAAAGATACGCCATTGGAAACCTTGCTCAACGCCATTCGGACAGCAGCACGAGGGGAAGTACTCATCCAGCCTGAAATCATGGCTCGCCTGCTCTCGCATACGACCTCAGCTTCTCAGATCGCATCTTCATCCCCATCTGACCATGTGTTGAACTCTATGGAATTGAGCAGGCGTGAACGAGAGGTTCTAGCGGGTGTGGCACGCGGTGAGCGAAGTAAGGAAATTGCCGCACGGCTCGGGATTACGGAGCGCACAGTCCGAGCCTACCTGACGAACATCTATACCAAACTGAACGTTGATTCTCGCTCGTCAGCAGTCGCTGTTGCTGTTGCTCATGGTCTCTTGTCGTAACAAGCCTCATATGACGTAAAGCTTTTGTCTCTGCTGGCACCGGCCTGCTTGGTGAGGCTTACCCTTCTCGCTCTGTGCCTATTTCAGCCCATCTAAAAAGCTCAGCACAACCTGAGTAAATTCTTCGGGCTCTTCCATATTCGGTACATGCGCACTATGCGAGAAGATATGTTTTTTCGCTCCCTTGATCGCATCAGCCATGACGTCAGCGGCACGGAGAATTTCAGGATGATCGAGCGCTCCCGCCATGATCAGCGCCGGGGCATGAATAGCGCTTAAGCGACTAATAGCGGGCGGATCGAGCGGATTGAGTGGTTGTGCGTCGGCAGCTAACCATGTTTTCATGCTGACCGGAATAAGGTTCATCTCCGCAGCGCGTTGACGAACCCCCCAGTTGATCTGTTCTGGTTAACGATATGGACCATCAACCCAAATGCGAATTTGCAATTCAGATGCACGTGCTGTATCCCCCTGTTGTAGGGCTGATGCCATTTCAAGTAATAGCGGTGGGGGATCGCCTTGCAATTGGAAGCCACCCGGAGCGGTCGAGACTGTCATCAATGCTGAAGCCATCTCAGGATGTTCAAGCACAAAATCGATCATGACTTGTCCGCCCAGCGAACATCCAAGCAAAGCTGCGCGTTCAACCTGGAGGTGGTCCAATAGTTGGAAGAGGTCATTACGCCGAGTCCTTGGCCCTGCGGCTGGATCCGATTTCCCGTAACCTCGCATGTCAAAGCGAATGACCCTATACTTCTGCGTAAAAGCGTCCCACTGGGCATCCCACATCCTGTTATCTACGAAGCCTGCATGGCCTAAAACAAGTATATCGCCATCGCCTGCCATTTCATAATAGAGCTTCCCATCATCGAGATCGACGTATCCCGTCATTGTCTTTGTCATACTGAA
>CATPCK010000025.1 GCA_955652655.1 uncultured Ktedonobacteraceae bacterium
GCCAGCACTACCAGCATCGATACCCGTGTCTCTTCAAGCCGCATGCCTTGCACCATCCCCAGCACTTCCTCAAACATATCCTCCGGCATATGCGAGACCAGCGCCTCCAGTACTCGCGCCTGGTTTGTTTCATACCGTATTGCCTGCACAGCCTTTATTACCATCTGTGTTCTCTCAGAGGGCACCTTTTCGGGCAAGTAAGAAGCGTATTCGACGACCATGTGCCTGCGAACTGGTTCATCCTTTATCACCTGGAGCACCTGCAACATCTCTTGCACTCGTTCGCCTTTGCGCTCCTCCGATAAAGAGGAGACGAGCACCTCCAGGACTTGCGCGCGTTTTTCCCTGTCCTTCATCGCCCGTACGATATCCAGGACTTCGGAGAGCAGTGTCTCACGAATACGAGGAGCCAGGGCAACCAGCGCCTGTACCTGGTGCGCTTCATCACCCATCGCCTGCACCATCTCCATTGCCCTCGATAACCAGGCTTCGGGCAGACGGCTCCCCAGTTTAGCGAGAATATATGCGCGGTCATCTTCACGCTTGAGCCACATAGAGCCGAACACTTCCGGCAATAAAAAGGCGAATATCTTTGACAACGCTTCCTCGGATAGACGGGGGACTATGGCTAATAAGGTTTGTAATCGCTCTTCTTGCTTTTCAATGGCCGAAAATGCTGTGAGCATGTCGAAATGCGACCCTGCAAGTTTTCCGGCCAGGGGAGCTTCCAGTTCCGCCAATAACCATACCCGGTAGCCGTGATCTTTTATAGCCTGGATCATCTCCTGAAGCGTGGGAAGTGAGGCTGCGGAGACATAGGGTGCCAGCTTTGCCAGGAGCTCTGCCCGGCGGCCTTCATCCCAGGTCGCCTGCACGATATCCAGGGCCTGCTCCAGGAGCGCTTCCGGCAAGCGAGGGAGCAGTTGGAGCAATACCGCTGTGCGGTATTCCTCGCTCTTCATCACCTGCACCGCCTGCTGGAATGCGGGGAGTTGCTCTTCCGGTATGTACGGGATAAGATCGGCCAGCGCGCGGGCTCGATAGCTTTCGTCCCAGAGAAGTTGTATCTCTTGCAGCACCTGGTGCAGCCTTTCTGCAGGCAGGAAAGGAGCCAGCTTTACCAGCACTTCGACGCGATACTCTCGATCATCGATATCTCGCACCAGATCCAGCACCTCCTGCATCACCTCTGTCTTCAACCGGTCCGGGAGATAGATCAGCAGTTCCGTGAGGAGTCGTACCTGAGAGAGGCCGTCCTGCATGCTGCGCGCTTCCTGCAAGGCATCGCGAAGAAAGGTTTCCGCAAGTTGAGGAATCAGGGCAGTCAGCGCCTGCGCCCGGTCTCTTTCCTCGTGGATCAGCCGCACAAGTTGCAGTACGCGGCCATGCTGATCTTGAGAGAGATACGGGGCCAGCCCTGCCAGCGCCATGGCGCGGTATTCATCCTCTTCGATCTCCTGCGCGAGATCCAGGGCTCTCGCAAGCTGTGCTCTGGAGTGAGAGAGCGCAGGGGCCAGTTCAGCCAGCACTCCTGCTCTGTCGGCCTCGTCTTGAATAGCTGGAACGACTTCCAGGACCTGCCAGAGCAGTTCTTCGGGGAGACCAGGAGCCAGTTCGACGAGTATATCGAGACGATCATACTCATCCTTGATCGTCGCTACCGTATCCAGGGCCTCTTGAAAAATTTCTGTACGCAGCGGTTCCTGTACAAATGGCGCCAGACCCACGAGCTCTCTCGCACGCGGCGCCAGGTCGGCAATTAAACGTATGCATGCCAGCCCCTGCGCAGGGGTCCAGACACCGGTTTTCACCGCCTCGAGCATAAGCCTGGGCGAAATGTTGCTGGTCATACTGTTGACACTTACGCGGCAGAGGAGGCAGCGTATCTCTTCTCCCAGATAGGGAGCCTGCTGCCCGGCGCTGGTTGCCGCCGTGTCCTCGCGCTCAGCTGCCCTCCAGGCACGCTCTACATCGCCCAGGAAGCCGGCATTGGCTCTATCTAATTTCTCCCAGGCACGCCGCCAGCCATCGCTGACCAGCGAGAGCAGGGCACGCGCGTTCGCCTGGACGCGCTCCAGGTGTGCGCCGTAGTACTGAACAATGTAGGCCGACGCCTTTTCCGGCAGTAAGCGCCCCGCATTGAGCGCCTCGAGGGTCTTCTCGCCCCACGCCAGAAAGCGGCGCTCCACCTCCTGGCGCTCCGCTTCACTCAGGCGCTCTTCAAGGAAGTAGTTTCCCAGCCGGGGATGACTGAAGACATAGCCCTGGTGCATGCCATCGCCAATCACGAAGCGAGATAGAGATGACAGGTGCTGTTCGAGGAGTCCCGTCCCGAAGCCTGCTTGCTCCGGCGCCAGGCTCAAGATATCCTCCTTGCTCAGCGGTCCCAGAGCGCCGGCCAGCAGGTTCAGCAATGTCTGGGCCGCGGCCTCGCGTTGGGGCGATGCCTTGCTCCACAGGAGGCGCTGGTCTTTCCACCAGCGCTCGAAGTAACCCGCCAGGCCGGGACGGATGGCACGGAGATCTTCCGGCTTCAATACTACTGCCGCTTCGCCGCGCTCCCACAGGTCATCAACGTACAGGCGGACGAGCAAGGGATCGCCTTCGCTCAGGCGATGGAGTTCGGAGACAATATTGACGCGCGCGCCCAGTAGATCCAGGGGGAAGCCCATCTGTATCAGAACGCTGGCGATGCCGACGCGGTCCAGCGGATACAGTTGCAGCGTGCGTGCCAGGCCCTGACGAGTCCAGCCGAGACGCTGCAACCAGGCGTCGGCATCCGGGTCATTGGCAAGATAGCGCGCGGAGAGCACCACGCGCAGACCCCGAGGAGGGTCCGGTGGGAAGAGGTCAGGCCCCGCCACCCAGTCAGCCGCTTCGTCCACGCCATCCAGTACCAGGACAAGGGAGCGTCCATCCGACAGGGGACGGGTCATGTAGTCAACGAGCAGGCCGCGCCAGACCTCTTCGTGCATGTTAGGATCCACGGGAAGCTTCTCCCCGTGGAGATTGGCAAGGAGAGCCACCAGGGCGGGGAAGACCACTCCGGCCAGGTTGGTACGAAAACGAATACTTACCGGGAAGTAGACGACGGCGGGGTCAGGCCGGGCGAGTAACCTTTGACACCAACGCAGGAGCAGGGCAGATTTACCACGACCCGCGGGCGCGGCCAGGAGCAGGTAGGGGGGTGCATCTTGATCAGCAAGCCAGGCATCCAGGTGCGCAAAGTCCTTTGCGCGCCCGCCAAACGGCACAGGATGCCGGGGACTGCCCAGGTATTCGGCGAGAAAATGTTTCACACGAGTTGCATAGTCCGTAGGCAGCTCGCGCAATCCTTCCGTCAAAGTATTAACCAACGTGTGAAGATCGCCCTCGACCATCTCTTGCGCCTGGTGGTCCGGAACCTGGTGCTCTTCTTGCATCCTGCAATCCTTTCCTGCGTGTACAGGACCTGGAGGAGATTTATGTATTGACGGGTACTCAAGATTGTACGTTCTTTCGAGGTGAGTATAGCATATGTGACTTGTCGAGCAAAGTAGGTAGCAGGTACCGGGTGTATGAAAGAGTTGAAGGTGTGCGAGCGGAAGGAGGGCCGATCAATCGGCAGGAAGAGGCATCAACCTCACGAAAAGTGGGTGGGAAAAACGAAGAGGGAACAGGCTTTCCGTAGGGGCGGGAGCGGGGCTTTCAAGGGTAGGTATTGTGTGGCTTTGTACCCGTAGGGGCGGGGGCGGCGGATGCGGTGGGAGGGGACGCTTGCGTCGCCCAGGAGTGGGGAGCAGGCAAGGCCGCGGGGAACGAGGGC
>CATPCK010000026.1 GCA_955652655.1 uncultured Ktedonobacteraceae bacterium
TCTCAACGCCTACTGAGAACCTGGGACCTGGCACAGGTATGACACGTTATCCCACTCAACCAGGCGACTTCCGCCTACCAGAAAGTACAACGTAGTCCCTCTAATTCTCACGCACTATATCACTTCCGGGAGCACATCCATGGTATTACCCATCCGCGTCCTGGCCGTCGATGTCGGCACAGGCACTCAAGATATACTGCTATTCGAGAGCGGCAAAACCATCGAGAACTGTTTCAAAATGGTCATGCCGTCACCTACAGTCATTATCGCCGAGCGTATCAAACACGCTACGCGGCGCGAGCAGCCCCTACTGCTGACTGGAGTCACGATGGGTGGCGGCCCATGTCATTGGGCGGCACGCGATCACGCGCTGGCTGGCTTCCCAGTTGCCGTAACCCCCGAAGCTGGGCGGACATTTGATGATGACCTGTCGATGGTTGAACAGATGGGTTTTGAGATCATCGACGTAGACGAGGCAGCCCGACGGGCAGAAAATCCCATGCTGGTACACATTGAGTTACAAGATTTTAATGCATGTGCCATTATTAGTGCCCTGCAGGCTTTTGATGTTGATCCGACTGTGGACGCCCTTGCTATAGCAGCCTTTGACCATGGTGCAGCACCTCCTGGGGTCAGCGACCGTCGTTTTCGCTTCAATTTTATCGCCGAAACGGTACGCAAAGAACCGACGCCCAGTGCTTTTGCTTATGCCGCCGAACATACGCCTGCCGACCTGACTCGCTTACGTGCTATTGCCTCCAGCGCAAGCCGTTACGTAGAGCTGAGCGACTCATCTCCTGGCATTCCTCTTATTTTAATGGATACCGGTTCCGCTGCGGTACTAGGTTCCTTAGAGGACCCGCAGGTGCGCGACCAGCAAAACAGCCTGCTGTGCAATATTGGCAACTTTCACACGCTCGCTTTCCACCTTGTGGAGGGACGCATTGTGGGTATTTTTGAGCATCATACCGGGGAGATCGATCGCGCTCAACTTGAGGATATGCTGGTGAAGCTGGCGCATGGAACACTTACGAATGAAGAGGTTTTTAATAGCAGCGGCCACGGCGCTTTGATACTCGATACGCCTTCTTCCATTAATGGTGAGAGCTTTCCTTTTCTCGCCGTAACCGGTCCCCGGCGGGAAATGTTGCGAGGTTCCCAATTACATCCCTACGAGGCAACCCCGCATGGTGATATGATGCTCGCGGGCTGTTTTGGGCTTTTACGTGCGTTGGCAGACCACGAGCCAGGGTTAGCTCCTTTGATTGTGCCGTCGCTACTTGGGAAGCAGTAGGGATCTATTACCCTGCATTGGCAGAGTACATCTGAACCCAGATAAAAAAAGATGAGGGTAAACAAGGCTAGAGTCTTGACTGACTACGATACCTGTACTATTCTGCTTCTATTGTTATTGAGATTCCTGACACAACAAAGGAGCAATGAATGATTAAGCCCTACACCGCCGTCGGACTCATTCCCACTGTGCGAGGCATTCGCAAACGCACAGATATCAAAATCAACCTCGAACACCTTGAACACCTCGTCAAAGCAGCCTCTTGGTTATCCAGCCTCGACCTTCCAGTTCGGTTGATTGCCTTCCCTGAAGGAGCACTCCAGGCATTTAACGATGAGGTACTCGACCTCGACCATGTCACGTTCGCCAGGGAATGCGCTATCGATATTCCCGGTGAAGAAACTGAAGCGCTTGGCAAGATAGCGAAAACGTATAACGCCTTTATCATGGCCCAGGCAAAGGCAAAGCATCCTGAGATCAAAGATCGTTTCTTCAACGTCGGTTTCATTCTCAACCCTCAGGGTGAGGTGATCTTGCAGCACTACAAAGTCTCTCCACTCTTCCCCGTTGAGCACTCTGTCTGCCCGCATGATATCCTGGATTGGTCAACCTGGACACAATTCTTTATCTTCGAGAGGATTGCAGGTGGGGCAACCTCAAACTGGACGCGGAAGGGGAAGTCACCCTTTGCCGGATACACGCTGGCTTTGAGGCCAAGGATGCGGACTGCTAAGCGTTTCTCTTCATAGGTTGGCTCATACGTCGAGTTCCCCAACAACGGCCTGACATTCTCCGCCCAATACTCAAACTTCGTGATCTCCGCTTCCACGAGCTGTCGATCTTCTTCCTCCTCCTCAATGTCATAGATCAAAGCTTCTGCATCGTGCTTTTGCCGTTCTAAGTCCTTCATCATCCCTGTTATGGTTTCGATGGTTTCATCATCTGTCGCACTCTGGGCAAGCTTATACAAATTGTTCATCTGCCGACGGATGGAGGCAATGGTTTGCTCAATGTCCTCGGTGTTTCGTTGCGGCACATTTTCAGACCGGAGCTGCTCAACTCTCGCCCGCACCATGGCAGGGTTGAGAATGACCTCAACAGCTTTTGCCCAGGCCAACCGGTCAAGGACTGGTTGGGTAATCACCGTATTGTGGTAGTGGATGAGCCCCTTCCCGCCGGTCTTGGTTTGACAGAAGTACTCAGGCTTTCGCCGGTCATTTGTCGGGGTGGGATTGTGGTGCCTAATGTTCATGGCGCGGCCACAAATCGCACAGTGGCAGTAGCCACACCGGAGTATCCCTAAATCTTGGGGGTGTTTGTTATTGCGCATGGCTTCTTGCTTGTTAATCTTGAGGCGTATCTGGACGCCTTGCCACACATCCTGAGAAACAATAGCGGGGACGGTGCCATCAGGAAGCAGTACCCATTCTTCCTCGGGTCGTGCGATCAGTTTGTTCCCCACAGCCTTCCATTTGTTGCCGTACGCTTTACCCATATAGACGGGGTTATTCAGGATGCTCGCAATGGTTGCTGAGCACCAGCGCGGCTCTAGCTTTCTCGCACTTTGCGGGGGCGGTACGCCCAGGTCATTGAGCTGAAAAGCAATGCCTCGCAAACTGTTCCCATGCAGGGCAAGATCAAAGATGTACTCAACCACTTTTACTGGTGTCCATTCTCCACCGTCACGATCTACAAAAATGACTTTACTGTTAAAGTCATATCTGGCTTTTTGCTCGCGCTCCGTATCGAGGAAAACATAGCCGTAAGCAGGGTTTGGGTGCCCTGGCAGACTCCCGCCCTCTAAGCGATCTTTCTTGCCTCTGGTCGTTCGTGCGTAGGTGTTCTCACGCTCAATTTCAGCCACCATCGCACGAGTGGCAAGAATAAACCTGCCAATAGCCGAGTCTTCAAACTTCTCCGTGATGGTTTCAATGGTCACGCCGTATTTTTGCAAAATGTCATAGATGACAAACACCTCAACCTGTTTTCGCGATATGGCACGAATTTCTGTGACAACCAACACATCAAACTCGTGTCGTTTGGCTGCGGCGAGGATTGCCATCAGCTGTGGGCGCAGGGTGTAGGAA
>CATPCK010000027.1 GCA_955652655.1 uncultured Ktedonobacteraceae bacterium
CGGAACTGGCTCGAAGCAATACTGATCGCCGCCAGGCCGATAATACCGATGGCAATTCCCAGGATGGTCAGGATTGTACGTAGTTTCCTGTGCGTGATGTCTTTGAAAACTTTTTTCGTCAATGCTCTCACAGGCTCACCTCGTTTAGCTCATCAAGCTGCGAAGAGCGTTTACCGTTGATGTCGATAATGCGTCCATCAAGCAGTTCGATGCGGTCCTGCGCCCGTGCTGCCAGGTCTCGGTCATGCGTGACAAAGATTACTGTCTTGTCGCGCTCAGTCAGTTTCTCCAGGATATCGAATACCTGTAGCGCTGTTTTTGAGTCCAGGTTTCCCGTCGGTTCGTCAGCAACAAGGACTGCCGGATCATTTGCCAGTGCGCGGGCGATAGCTACGCGCTGCTGCTGGCCACCAGACAACTCGCTGGGTAGCCGCTTAGCAAAATCTGTCAGGCCAACCAGCTCAAAACAGTCCATTGCGCGTTCGCGCCTCTGCCGACGTGGCACCAGCCCGCCTAACTCCAGTGCGAGCATGACGTTTTCCAGGGCGGTGAGCGTTGGAAGCAGTTGGAAAAACTGGAAGACGATACCAATATGTCGACCTCGCCACTTTGCGAGTCGATTCTCGCTCATGTTGCGAAGTTCCTGGTCGGCGAACAGAATACGTCCTGTCGTTGGACGATCAATACCTGTCAGGATATTGAGCAGGGTAGATTTGCCGCTTCCCGATGGCCCATTGATTGCAAAAAGGCTCCCTGTCGGGATGGAAAATGAAATTGAGTCGAGAATCACTGTTTTAGTGGATTTGCTCACTATCACTTTGGAGACGTTCTCAACGCATACTTGAGTCCCCGTCTGTGTATGCGGCCCGGCTAGTTTTGTAGTAATCATGATTGCTCCTTTCAAATAAGCGGCAAAGGGTTTCCAGGAGTCTCCACAGCGATTATTCCTTAATAGTGGCTCAATGAGCCTTGTTTCTTAGCAATGCGTTCGCACCATTTGAAGAGCAACCACCCGGCACATAAGTAAAGGGTCGAGTGCACAGCGAGCCAGATCAGACTCCCATCAGACCAGGCAGAGGACAGCGATTGACCACCCAGCATGATATTGCGTATCACAATGATGCCTTGCGTGATTGGCAATGTCTTGGTAAAGGCCGCTAACCAGTTCGGGAAGTGACTCACCGGAAGTAGCGAGCCTGTGAGAAAAAGCAGTGCGTTCTGAAGCAGGTCCGCTAACGCTTCAATCTGCTTAAACACGAGTGCGGCTCCTCCAAGCATGAGCGAAAAGCCGAACAGGCCTACTAACGTGAGTAGTAACACCGGTAGACCTTCCCAACGCGTTGGTATGTTGATGCGCATAAGCCAGATCACCGAAATAGAGGCCAGGAGAACCATAATTGTTGTTGAAATCAGCGTGGCCAACATCCTTCCCAACACTAACAGTTCAGTAGGTACCGGACTCATGTACATCTGCTCTAATGTGCCAGATTGTGCCTCGCTCATCAGGTCTTCACTTGTTGTGAGGATAACGATGCGAGCATAGAACCATACCAGGTACCCTAAGAATAGTGAAGGCAATTGTTTTGTATCGAACTTCCCCCCACCGAGAAAGAAAGTTGCGCCGATAAAAATGAAAGCTACCGTGACCAATTGAGTGAGGATGTTGAATCTGTAGTCCCAGATGATCAGTAATCGCTTGTAGGTTTCGTTAAAGATTGCTAACAGTTTGATATTCACTCTGCTCTCCTTTCCCGTCTACCATCTGTGTAAAGACGTCTTCCAGGTTCGGTTCAATACGTGATACAGAGAGCAACGGTAGGCTTAAGTCACGTACTTTGGTAAGGTGTCCATGCAGTACATCCTGATTTGCAATTGCACCCGAGAGGATAGTATGGCCGTTCTCGGCACAGATATTCAGGCCGTCAAACCAGCTTGACTCATGGTTATCCATATAGCCCTTTACTTTAATTTGATAATATTCCTGACGAAACAGGTGCAGCAGCTCTGTTAGAGGCTGATCGGTTAGAAGTTGGCCCTTGCGAATGATCGCCACGCGATCACATAAAGCTTGTGCCATATCCAATTGATGCGTCGTGAGAACCACGGTCTTGCCCTGTTCACGCGACAGTTTTGCTATCCACTCTTTCACCGTGCGGGATGCTTGGATATCGAGCCCCAGGGTGGGTTCGTCAAGCAAGATAATCGACGGATCAGAGATGAGAGCGCAGGCGATAGCGACTTTCTGCTGCATTCCTCGAGAGAACGTCCGAATACTGTCATTTCGCCGCTCCCAAAGATCGAGTTCATGCAGGAGTTGCTCAGCGCGATTTTTCAGCTCTTTGCCCTTACAGCCTTTCAGGTGACCGAAGTACATCAAGTTTTGCCATGCCGTGAGTCGCCAGTAGACATTTCGCGTCCCCTCCAGCACTGCACCAATCTGCCGCATTGCCATGCTGTGCTCACGTGCTACGTCAAAACCATTCACACAAATGCGACCTTTGGTCGGAATCACGAGTCCACAGATCATCTTGATGGTCGACGTCTTGCCCGCTCCGTTGGCGCCAAGAAAGCCAAACACCTGGCCTGCCAGCACCGATAAGCTGAGATTGTCAACAGCTTTCGTCGTTGGCTTATTGCGTTTATAGTAGGTTTTGCTGAGCGATTCGATCTCTATGGCGACAGGAGACCTGAAGGTTTGTGCCATACAAGTGATACTCCTTAGCAGGCTGCCAGGCTTGATGTGAGAGGAGGAAATAGACGGCTAGTCCTTTTTAGCTGGGAGCCATCCAGGTCACGTATCTCACATCAAGCTTGATAAACCACTTCGTTATAAGCGGGCTGTAAACTAACTGTGACCAAATTATGTACGCTGGAAGCAAGGATATACGGCCTGGCAC
>CATPCK010000028.1 GCA_955652655.1 uncultured Ktedonobacteraceae bacterium
GGTGTACTGCTGGGGGCATTTCTAGGGACTCGTCTGCTGACTCACTTGAGCAACAAAACGCTGCGCTTGATCTTCATCCCGGTGATGATACTTATTGCCCTCGAAATGGTGCTGCGCGGGTTGGGTATTGCACCTATTTAGACTACGTCGGCGAACAGGAGGGTCTCTGCTGGCTACCTCCTGATTTCCATCAGAACTATCATTCGCCAGCAGAGTCCAAGCGTCCCCGCCCCTACGGGTACAAAGCCCCTTCTATTGAAAGCTACTCTGTTCTCAAGGCTACAATCGGGTCTAGCCTGGCGGCACGCTGGGCCGGATAGAAGCCGAAGATGATACCCACAAGGGCGGCGACGCCGAAGGCTAACAATATCGACAGCGGGTCAAGCACAAAGGGGAAGCCGTTGGTGCTTGACATCAGCACTGCCCCAATTGGACCAAGCAAAGCGCCGATAGCGCCGCCCAGTACGCTCAGAACCAGGGCCTCGATGAGGAATTGCGTCATGACATCGCGGGGGCGAGCTCCAACAGCGATGCGAATACCAATCTCACGCGTGCGCTCGGTAACCGAGACCAGCATGATATTCATGATGCCTATGCCACCCACTATGAGCGAGATTGCCGCTACGCTAACCAGCAAAATTGTCAGTGACTGGTTGGCAGACTGTACAGTCGAGAGCACCTGTGATAGGTTCTGGATGGTAAAATCGTCCAGCAGGGGGTTCGTGATATTGTGGCGCTGCTCCAGCAACTGCTGCACCTCGTTCTGGACATTGTTTACGTTTGCCGAGTTATTCGCCGTCAAGACAATGCTATTCACATACTGGCTGTGGTTTAGACGCTGCATAGCCGTGCTCAAAGGTATGAAAACGATGTCGTCGGCGTTCGCGCCAAAGCCAGTTGATCCCTTTGACGCAAGTGTGCCTACGACGGTAAAGGGCACATTACTGATGCGTACCTGCTGACCGACAGGATCGATGCCCGCCGAGAAGAGGTTGTCTACCACTGTCTGCCCCAGGACAGCAACATTTTTGCCGCTTTGCTCGTCCGAGTCCGAGATGAAGCTGCCTTCCTGCATTGTCCAACTACCGATTTGCTGGTAACCAGGATAAACGCCCTGGATGGAGGTCTGCCAGTTCTGGTTGCTGAAGATGATCTGCCCGTTGGCGTTTATTACGGGACTGGCAGCGGTCACACCCGGCTGCTGTGCGATAGCATCAGCATCGGCCTGCGTCAGCGACTGCAAAGTACCTCCGCCTTGTCTCACGTTGCCGGCGCTCCTGGCACTGCCAGGACGGATGGTCAATTGGAGAGGGTTCAGGGTAGAGAGACGCTGATTGATGCTCGCGGAATTTCCCTCGCTGATCGAGATCATCATGATGACCGCGCCTACTCCAATAATGATGCCGAGTGAGGTAAGCAGAGACCGCAGGATATTAGCGCGCAGCGCTCGCGATGCACTCTTGAAGCCCATAAAGATCGCGGGCAATCCTCGCACGCGTCTGTATTGCCGTTTTCCTATAGCTAAGGGAAGCTGTGAAGACGGTGGTGGGTTGGCAGAATTTGACGAAGAGTTGTCAGATCTATCGATTTTAGACTTCAAAAAACTCATGATGTCACCTTCGTTTCATTCAATCCCGGCTGTTGCGGCAAACGTTCCTGCGCCTGTAAAGGTGCGGGATTAGGGGCATCGTCGACCACTTTGCCATCGCGGAACTTGACCTGACGATGGCAGTAGTTCGCTATATCCGCCTCGTGCGTGACGAGCAAGATGGTGATGCCGCGAGCATTCAATTCTTGCAGGATTGCCATCACCTGTATGCTCGTATGGCTATCCAGGTTGCCTGTTGGCTCGTCGGCCAGCAACAACGATGGCCCTGTAACCAGCGCGCGAGCAATAGCTACACGCTGTTGTTGCCCGCCGGAAAGTTCCATAGGCCGGTGCCGCGCTCGCGAGTGCAGCCCCACCATGGTCAGTGCCCACCAGGCTAGCTGGTGTCGCTCCTCTGCCGGTATATCTGAGTAAGCCAATGGCAGTTGCACATTCTCCAGCGCGGTCATCCATGGCAGCAGGTTGAAGCCTTGAAATACGAAACCTATCTTATGGTTACGTATATCTGCCAGTTGATTGGTAGTCATCTGGCTCACTGGCATGCCGTCAAACAGGTAGCTTCCACTGGTTGGGCGGTCCAGGCAGCCGAGCAGGTTCATGAATGTCGATTTGCCAGAGCCTGATGGCCCCATCAGGGCTACAAAATCTCCACGCCTCACTTCCAGGTCGATACCGAGCAGTGCCGGTACAATAGTACGCCCCAGGTAATAGTATTTCACCAGTTGACGCACGCTTATCAGGGGTGGTGCGCTTTTCGAAGCTCCTGGCTGGCTTTCATGTTCCATTAGCCCCCACCTCCAAACGAGCGAATTCCAGGCCTGGTAAAGTTGCCTCCAGGACTGGTCTGGTTCCCTGAGAGGTTGGAGAAATTGCCGCCCGTCGCTCTTACCACTACCTGGTCACCAGGCTGCAAGCCAGAGAGCACCTCGGTATTTGTGCCGTTCGTCAGTCCTGTAGTAATAACCACCGGTACCAGCTTCCCGTTTTTTAGTTCCAGTATGATCCGCTGATTGCTATTGCTCTGGGTTCCCCTCGCCGTTGACGAGCCGCTAAAGGCTGAGAACAATGTACTGCGGCTTATTGCCCCGGCTTGCACAGCCGTGTTAGGGAAGCTGAGCGCCGCGTTGCTGACCAATAGCGTTCCTATGCGTTCAGCCGTAGTGATGGTTGTCGTTGCAGTCATGCCAGGGTAGAGATACGTGCCATTCAGGCTGTGTGGATCTACCGTCAGGTGTACGGGATAGACCACCACGTTCCCGCTTGTCTGCCCAATCAAGTCAACAGATGTCACGCTGGCGCGAAACGTCTGAGAAGGAAATGCTTCGACTGTGAACTGCGCTGGCTGTCCCACATGTACGTTGCCGATGTCGGCCTCGTTCACTAGAGCGTTGATGTCCAACGCGCTTGTGTCGATCAGGGCTATGAATGGCGTCGTGGAGGAAGACGTACTGCCGCCAGATGCACTTGCAGACTGACCAACTTTACCACTGATGGATGCTACGGTCGCGTTGGCAGGCGCTGTCAATATTGTAGCTGCCAGGTTGTCCTGGGCAGTTTTCAGCTGGTCCTGGGCGGTGAGCACATTATTGTTGTCAGTATCCAGCACAGTCTGCGCTGCGCCGTTGTTGACGGCATCATTGTAGGTTGTCTGGGCATTGGTGACGCTTTGTTGCGCCTGTGTCACAGCGTCCTGCAGGCTGCTTGACTTCAACGTTGCCAGCGTCTGACCCGCCTTCACTTGCTGGCCTACATGCACATTGATTGCATTGACCTGGCCAGCGACATTGAAGTTCATATCATACTCGGCATTAGCACTGATTGGTCCGCTGGCAGAGACCGTCAGCGAGATATTGCCGACGGTTGCAGCCTGCTGGGTATACTGCACAGGCGGCGTGCTGGTTCTCTGCATGTAAAATAACATACCGCCTCCACCGAGCAGCGCCAGGATTAATACCACTACCAGCGCAATTAACCAACGACGGCGCTGCCGTGATCTGGGTGGTACAGGGGGTAGCGATTCTACCTGTATATCTGCATCATCACTGATCAGCGGCTGCAGGTTCATTGGGGTAGAGCTCGCTTTTATTGTTTCCGACATTCCTCAATTCTCCTAATAACAGCTTAGAATGGCAGGGGATTACCTTGGAGGGCACCCAATATTTCCCCTTTTTCGTTATTACTGTCCCGTTGTGGTATTTGGCCTGTTTGGCAGACGTAACAGAATGAGCACCTGGCGGGCAGTGATGCCTCCGTGGTTGTCGGATGTTCCAACAACAGTGACTGCCTTGCCAGCCTGCAGATCTGCAGCAGTAGCGGTACTATCTGTCCTGATCTGTGTAGCGGAGGTCAGTTGCACCGTGTAATCCGCCCCACTTGTATCGTTTACCGTGAGCATATTCCCGTTGAGTTGCCCAACAGTGCCAACGAGATTCTGGCTGCTCGTTGTACCACCCTGTCCACCCGTAAAGTTACCCCGCCCGTTTCCCCCATTTGATCTTTGACGGGGGGTACATGATCGAATGCTTCCCGTTGACGACCTTGGAGTAAACGTTGAAGTCGACGAATTCCTGACCGTAACCTGTACTGCCGAGTAGGAGTTATCAGAGTTCTTAACGGCTCTTACCGCTACATTCATTCCTTCTTGCAGCCCGGCAGGCGTCAAGGTGGTCTCGCGCAGGAAGACAGTATTGCTTATATATGTCGCATGGATTTGCGTGCCTCGCGGACCAGCAATTAGCAGGGTCGTGCCGTTGATACCCTGGATAGTGCCAGTAGCCTGGGTAAAGCAACTGGTCGCAGTTGTAGTGGCTGTAGACGCGGTTACAGCGGCAGCGCTGGAACTCCCGCAGGCCGCGACGAAGGTGGTAAATAGTAAAAGTATTGTCCCGGCCAGAACCTGGCCGAGTATTTGCTTGACGCGCATAACGCTAGTGCTCCTCTTCATGTTGCATGCTTGAAGTCGCTCGATGAGACATCATTGTGTGACATAAACAATAGGGATAAAGAAGTAGAGATTCATCCAGGCGATACCTCTGCTCATAGCATTTTCATGGTTATGATACCGATTGGCGATAGTGTAGCATGGGGGATATAAAGCCTCTGTTAAATTTCGGGGGGGAATGACAAGAATTTGCAAAAGAATTGTAAGGAAAGCCTCAAGTTACAGAGGCAGCACAACGGTAAAGGTGCTGCCTCTGTCGAGTACGCTCTCAACCTGCACCTGGCCACCGTGCTGCTGCACGATGGCAGCGACAATGGAGAGTCCAAGTCCCGCACCTCCCTTGTGACGAGCACGGGAGCAATCGACACGGTAGAAACGCTCAAATATATGAGCCTGCTTATCTGCATCAATGCCAATACCTGTGTCTGCGACGGTCACAACCGCTTGCTCTTCTTTCTGGTCGAGGGTTACAACAACTTCCCCGCCGGGATGGTTGTAATACATTCCATTTTCGACCAGGTTGCTAAATGCACGGGCGAGCAGTTGTCCATTCCCATGCACCGTCACTTCTGCGCTATCGATGAGCCGCAGCGTGACTTGCTGCGCACCGGCCTGCTGCTTAAGATCACAAAGAACTTCCTCCAGCAGGGGAGCTAAGGCCACTTCACTGCGCACAAGCGGCTGTTCGCTTGTTGCCAGGATGAGCATATCTGCTATCAATCGCTCAAGTCGGGTGAGCGCCCGTTCCTGGGTAGCAACCATTGCGCGATAGTCATCCAGCCTGGCGTCTTTGTCTGCCGTCACTACTTCCAGGTTGGTGCGTAGTGAAGCCAGGGGTGTACGCAGTTCGTGAGCAACATCGGCAACAAAACGGTTCTGTTGCTCGAAGGTCTGTCCCAGGCGTTCAAGCATGGCATCAAAGGTATCTGCCAGCTCCTTGATCTCATCTTTGGGGCCTTCCAGTGCCAGGCGTGTATCGAGAGTGTTAGCGCTGATTTGCCTGGCTGCTGTGCTGACCCTACGTACCGGGCGCAGCGCTATACCCGCGAACCAGTACGCCCCTGCCCCTCCCAGTACCGCGACCAGTCCCAGACCAACCAACGAGATGTTTCTCAGTTCGAAGATGAGGGCAAGCTCGAGTGGATTCGCCGGCCTTGTAGAGAGACAGACAAATGGTATGACGGAAAAACAAGCGGGCTGGGTGCGATGCTGAATGGTCACAGGGGGAAGGGTTTTATCCCTGATTATCCTATGAAAGGAACTGAAGGCTACCGAATTGATGAATAGCAACAGGCCAAAGCTTAAAACCAGCACCAGTGCACCGAACCAGAGCGCCAGTCGCAGTCGCAGTGGGAGTCGCCGCTTCTGCCATGATCGAAGATGTCGCAATTGGGGCATTTTCATCAGGTCTCCTCCAGGTTTTTAGCTGTGCCCAAACGATATCCATGACCGATGCATGTTTCAATGTAGTATGGTGTTTCCGCCATATCTTCCAATTTTCGCCGCAAGGAATTGATATGCACGCGCACGGTATTCGTGAGTGGATTTGCCTGCATATCCCACACGTGCTCCAGCAATGCTTCCTGGCTTACGACTTCACCCTGGTGGCGCATCAGATATTCCAGGATGCTAAACTCTTTCCCTGTCAATTCCAGGCGACGGTTGCCCAGCCATGCAACTCGCCCTAGTGGGTCCAGTTTCAAGTCCTTGACTTGTAGCAGAGGTGCTCGCACTCGCATGTCTCGCCGTAGAAGCGCCCGGATGCGGGCAAGCAGTTCGGCAAAGTGGAAGGGCTTGACCAGGTAGTCGTCGGCGCCGAGATCAAGGCCGGCAACACGCTCATCGGGTCTGCTGCGAGCCGTGAGCATGAGGATAAGTAATGCAGGGTGGGCGGCGCGAACGCGGCGACAGACCTCTAAGCCGTCCATTGCTGGAAGGTTGAGGTCCAGAATCAGGAGGTCATATTCATTGGCGTTGGCTAACTCCCATCCCTGTAGCCCATCATAGGCAACATCTACGGCATAGCCCTGGTGGCGCAGACCTCTGGCCAGCCCATCTGCCAGGTCAGGCTCATCTTCTATAACTAATAGTCTCATGAATCCCTTCACCCATTCTGTTCTTTCTCAGTCTATCATTCTGCCCTTCTTTTTGCTAGTTATTATAGACTTCTCTAATTTTGTATGGCATACTAATGTTGTCATATACTGGCATATCTGAAAAATGTGAGAAAGTAGCCCAAAGTTAGAACATAAATAGAGGGAAAAACGTGATATAATGGGGGTCATGTTAATGACCGGTGGAGAGAGGACATTACGCTATTATGGCAATGTTTGAAAGCTTATCAAAACGTCTTGAAGGGGTATTTACCAATCTAAGTGGCAA
>CATPCK010000029.1 GCA_955652655.1 uncultured Ktedonobacteraceae bacterium
ATTCTCTGCATGATTAAAAATTTTCTCAGGTGTTCCCTCCTCCACGATAACCGCCTTATCCATAAAAATCACATGACTGCACACGTCACGTGCGAAGCCCATTTCATGCGTGACAACCACCATCGTCATACCCTCTTCGGCAAGTTGCTTCATCACTTTGAGTACCTCGCCGACAAGCTCAGGATCAAGGGCGGAAGTAGCTTCATCAAAAAGCATGATTTTGGGATTCATCGCCAGCGCGCGCGCAATCGCCACGCGCTGCTGCTGACCGCCCGAGAGTTTATGGGGATAGGCATGCGCTTTATCCGCGAGGCCCACCTTGTCAAGCAAAGCCAGGGCGCGCTCGGTGACCTCGGCTCTGGACTCGTGCAATACATGAATGGGCGCCTCGATCACGTTCTCTATCGCTGTCATATGTGGGAAGAGGTTGAAACGCTGAAACACAAATCCGACCTGTGAACGGATACGGGCTATGTTGGCCTCGCGGTCCTCGACCAATCTGCCATTTTTCTCGCGGTAGCCCATCAATTCGCCGTCGATATAAATACGCCCATCATCAATCTTCTCCAGGTGATTGATGCAGCGCAGCAGCGTGGTTTTACCAGAGCCACTGGGGCCGATAACCACAACGACCTCCCTGCGTTTGACTGAGAGATCAACGCCATTCAGAACGGTGAGGTCGCCGAAGCTTTTGACGACCTTCTCTGCTCGGACCATCTCCCTGTTGTTACCATTTGCCTGTTGTTGTACACTCATAGCGTTTTTTCCTCCATTCTCCTCTTGTCTAGCGTCCACTGGCCAGTGTACCAGCGCCGCCAGGACGAGGTGAACCAAAACCCAACATACGCGCCGCCCAACTCTTCTGGTCAATTTCAGTTTTTATTGTGCGATTGGGGTCAAGACGGTTCTCGATCCAGCTCTGGATATAGCCCCAAAGAGTTGTCAAGAGCAGGTAGAAGACGGTGGCCACAATCAGGAGTTCAAAGATGACAAAGTTCTGCGAGCCATAGACCTCAGCGGTACCCGTGAGTTCGAGCAAACCAATCACAGAGGCAATGGAGGTGGTCTTGAGCATGTTATTGAATTCGTTGCCCAGAGGAGGGATAATCACACGCGCAGCCTGGGGCAGTACAATGCGCCGCATGGCTAGCGCGTAACGCATCCCCAGCGATTTGGCCGCTTCCATTTGCCCGGTGTCCACAGAGGTAATACCCGCACGTACGATTTCCGCCATATAGGCTCCTTCATTCAGAGAGAAGGCGACGAGAATACAGGCGTAGTCAGGCAGGAGAAAATTGGGATTTTTGATGATTCTTGGCAGCCCATCCCACAGCAGGAGGACCTGCACCAGCAGCGGACTACCACGAAAAAACCAGATATAGGCGCGTGCCGGCCCGTTCAGGTAAGGGAAACGCGACATACGCATCAAAGCCAGGAAAAGCCCTAGAATGACACCAATTAACTGGGCGACCACCGATATCCAGAGCGTTCGCCAGGCGGCAAGGAGAAATAAGTGGTTAGGGTCGGTGAAGAGAAAGTGCCAGACAGTATTCCATTCAAACACGGAGAGGCCCTCCTTATAAAGGACATGAGTCACCTCGAAATTTACCGACAGGCTTGAGAAGAGGCTCCATTCCGTAGGGGCGGGGGTAGGGTTGCGTGGAGAGGGGACGCTTGCGTCGCCCATAGTCCATTGCACCTGCTTGCATCGTTGCCCCTCCCACGGGCGACGCAAGCGTCCCCTCCCCCTTCCTCACCTCTCCCGCCCCTACGGATTTGACGATTCCTAAGATTCCCACTTCAGCAAACATTCGGGATGGCTCATGACGCGAAAGTTGCCGTTAGGCGATGAGCGTACGCGGATCAGCCATGGATATCGCTTCGTTGGCCAACCCCCACTTTTGAATGAGCTGCTTATAGGTACCATCAGACTTCAACTTATCAAAGGCGTTCTTCACGGCGTTGAACATGGCCGTGTCACTCTTACGAACGGCAATGCCCTCTATGCCGGCGTTCACAACAGAACCAGCAACGGCAAATTGACCCGGGTGCTGCTTGTTGAAGTAGTCCGTCACCGGTGAGTCTTGATAGGTAGCCACTACGCGCTGATTGGCCAGCAGTTGGATGACCGCCGTTTGATCTTGCAAGACCACCATTTTGATTTCAGGCTTGCCTGCTTTTTTACAGGCATTACTGGCCGTCTGTAAGTCCGCCTGCTCGATCGTGCCGGTCTGAACGCCAACGTTCTGCCCACACAGGTCCGTGAGAGACTTGATATTTTTTGGATTGCCCGCCGCTACTAACAGGGACTCACCAGCATTGAAGTAGGGCACAAAAGCAACCTTCTTCTGCCGCTCCGGGGTAACGCTGATGGCCGAAATCACTACATCAAAGCGCTTGTTCGACAGGTCATCGATAATGGTATCGAATTTCGTGGTGACAACATTCACCTGTAAGCCCATGTTCTTAGCTACGGCCGTGATGAGGTCTACATCAAATCCCGTCGCTTTATTGGTGGCGGTGTCAATAAATTCCTGCGGCGGATAGGTTGTATCACTGCCAACAGTTAACACTCCTGACGTTTTCAGATCAGGTCCCGAAGGAGAAGTACCAGTTGTTGTTGACGTAGAACCACAGGCGGCAAGCAGTAATGTGAGTATTACAAGTACACCCGACAGGAGCATACCAGGCGATGTATGACGTCCTGGCTTTTTAGTAGTAGATATCATGCGTGTTACCTCCTCTAATGAATAAAATATCGATGAAGGAATAAGAGTAGTGTAGCACAGTACCGAGATCAGGTACAAGAACATCTATCAATTATACCCTCTATTGTTGAACTACGTTGATTACAAGATTTGTATCACCAAAGCAAATACATGTATAGACCTTTTTGTCACAAGTGCCTGACAATGCATAAAATACGGTTGGGAAAATACTGATTCTTCAGTCCTGGTATGTTACACTAGATATAGGGAGAAGGGTAATAACAGTTCTGCCTTTTTATATAAAGGGATGGGAGAGTGTAATGATGCCCATCACATTTGATCGTAGCATCTGCCGTGATCTGAACGAGACTATTTCACGTGAATGGCTCGTAACGAACGGAGTTGGAGGCTATGCAGCAGGTACCATCGCGGGCGTTTTGACCCGTATGCAGCACGGTCTGCTTGTGACATCACAAAAAGATGTTGCCAGCCCGCAACTTTTGTTAGCTAAAATTGACGAAGAAGTAGTATTTGACGAGCGCAAATACTACCTGGGTACCAACGAGTACCGCGATGGGACGCTGAATCCTGCCGGTTTCGTTCACCTTGAAACTTTTCATCTTGAAGAAGGCTTTCCTGTCTTCACTTACCACCTCGGTGGTATCGATGGCATCATGCTCGAAAAGCGCATCTGGATGCCTCGTGGCTATAATACGACATACATTCAATATCGTCTCCTTTGTACGAGTGATTTTAGGAACGCAACGGAGCAAGCAGAGCGTGCGAGCTGGCGTGGAAGCTCAGAGGAACTATCTGACAAGGGGTTTGGGCGTTACAACGGCTACTATTCTGCCTACCCGGAGGCCGCGCAGAGAATGCTCTCGCTGACACTCCTACCCTTCTCCGCCTATCGCCCTCACAGCCAGCCACAATACGGCAATAATGACTGGCATTTTCAGGTACAGGTACACAGTAACTCCCAGCGTCAATCTCCTGGCGAACAAGCTGATGCTGGAGATGAGTATGGGATATCATTACCGCTGCCAAAAGGCGTCATTGGTTGTACTATTCGTGCCTGGGACGATGCTTCTCCCTACTCTATTTTTGCCGTAGGCCATCCTGATAGCCAGGTTTCTCTTATTCCCACTGGCGTCTGGTACTGGCATTTCCTGCGCCGGCATGACCAGGCAGCAGGTCGTCCCGCTATCGATGATCTCTATCTCCCCGGAGTAATCAAGGCTAAACTCTGGCCGGGTAAAGACTCGGTATTGACCATTATTGTCACAGCTGAAGAGTTATCCTCGCAATCCTTCAACCAGCACCAGCTCAACCTCTCCTACAAATGCAGCATAGCAGAGCAAAAGCATCTGGTGAGCAGCATTATACAGCCACAACGTTACTTTGGCGAAGGTGGAGAAACATCCCAGTATACGCAGTTACTTTCTCTGCCACCAGCCAGCGATACCACTTTGAGCAGTGAAGAATTTCTGCGCCTGCTGATCCAGGCAGCAGACCGCTTCCTGGTACACCGCGCACTGCCACCAGGTGATCCTGTGGATAAGCTGCCCCTGTTCTCACACAGCCAGCAGAGTGTGCCCGTCATTCTCTCAGACTATTTTAGCCTGGAAGATCATACTCGAGATGCTCTCATCGCGCTGCCCGGCCTGACGCTCGCGACGAAGCGTTTCGATGAAGCACGACGTATCTTGCGTTGTTATGCGCGCTACTTTAAACAGGGCTTGTTGCCAGATCGCCTGCCGTCACCTGAACGACCACTGGAAGAACGCGATTATGGGAGCGCCGATACAACCCTCTGGTACTTTTACGCCCTGGATTATTACGTGCGAACCACGCATGATTACCAACTCCTCGATGAGATGTATCAGCGTCTGGTGGAGAGCGTCAACTGGTACACGCAGGGTACCTTGAATGGTATAAAGGCGGACCCGGCTGATGGGCTATTGCGAGTGGATCAGCCAGGTAAATCACTAACGTGGATGCGTGCCTCCATTGATGGCACATCCACCACACCTCGAAGGGGCAAACCTGTTGAGGTGAATGCTCTCTGGTACCACGCCCTTTCGCTCATGCATGAATGGTCACAGCGCCAGGAGCAGTCAGGCTATACGAGCTACAGGCCCACTTATTATCAAGAGCAGGCCACGCGCTGTAAAGAACATTTTCAAGAGCGCTTCTGGTATGCAGAAGGCGGCTATCTCTATGACGTCATTGACGGGCCGGAGGGCAACGACAGTTCTTTCCGCCCGCATCAGCTCCTGGCCCTATCGTTACGTTATTCGCCACTAGATTGTGAGCGTCGAAGAAGCGTTTTTGAGCTTATATCAGAGCAACTCCTGACCCCGTTTGGCCTGCGTACGCTCGCTCCACAGGATCAGCAGGCGACAAACGGGGAAGAACCAACATACAGGGAAGGTATCCTGCCCTGGCTGATTGGTTCATACATCGATGCTATGCTCGCTCCACAGGATTCTCTTCCCGTGAAAACGTCCCCGCAGAAGGCAAGCGGGAACTGGCACCCGCATGACCCATGGCAGAGAGGCCTCGCTATCCTGGCGGCTTTCCGCGAGCAATTCAATACAGGCCATTTGGGAATGATTGATGAGTTGCACGATGTAAACTCGCCACAGCAGGGAGAAAAGGTTGCCTCCGTTCTCAGTATCGCTGAACTCCTGCGCGTATATGATCTTTTTGTGCGCAAACAAATCAGCCACTCCAGTGACATAGTGAGCAGCAGCGTGGTAACTTCCACAAGGATATCCCCCACGCGGACACATACTGCTGGCGCGTCATTCACGGACGTGGCAAGAAGAAGATATAACGGAATCAAGTAATGCCTGTCGTGGGTATTTTGTTACTTCTGCACAATTTTCCACCGAGTTATCCACATTGTTTGTGGATAACTCGTTTTCTTTTGACATCGATCACCTCTTTCGATGTATCCACAGTAGTGATGGACAAGTTTTCCACACGTTCTACAAGCAACATCCCCCCTAAAAAGTTATCCACACAAAGTGTGGATAACTTGTCCATACTTTCCACAGCGCTGCCACACCTGTCATTTATCCACACAAAATGTGGACAAGTTTTCCACACTTTCCACATATTCATTACTCTTTGAAAGGTTATCCACAAATATTGTGGACAAGTTTTCCACACTTTCCACAACGACACGTCGCTCCTCTCCACGCGGGCGACCACGAGGGTCCCCTCCCCGCACAACCCTTCCCCCGCCCCTACAGGTCCGTCCTTCCCTCCTCTCTATATTC
>CATPCK010000030.1 GCA_955652655.1 uncultured Ktedonobacteraceae bacterium
ACCTGGATTCCTCCGACGCACGTCCTGTTTGCCTCTTCAAACAACCACGGTGATTGTACCACCAGGACACGCCCATTCCGCTTGCGCTGTTGACCTGAAGGCCTCTCCGTGTCCTTTGACGGCAGGCTCCCGTGCGTGGGAAAAGAAGCGGTTTTCACCTAACCCCGGCTCGGATGCCCCGCGCTTTCACGAACGGGATATCGACTGCTCTCCATTGGTTGCCTGGCAAGCTACCACGAGCTGTGCGACCCGATACGCTTCCTCCAGCGAAAAGATCAGCGTGCCAGGACTTCTCGCCAGCTACATGGCCGCTGCGTCTGGTGAGGAAAAGAACCGGCTCTCGTGACAAAAGGTCCCTCGCAGATCCTGGTAGCAAGCCGAGGCGGAAGGGAGCGCGAGAGACATCACGGCATCTGGTGGGTCCAGGTCAACCAGCTGTTGCGGGGTCACCGTCAAACGGATTGTCCCTCCGGTCGTCGGACACCGCGAAAGAATCCGCGCTGAAAGCTGAAGCTGGAGCGGATTGGTGAGCGTGCCCAGGGCACACCAGGCGAACAGAGGGTGGTCGTTCATCTGCACCTGGTAGGCCGTGGGGACAAGCGTGAGTCCCGATCCAACGATGTTCCCGTTGGCATCATACTCCAGTTCTGGATGCGTTCTCAGCTCGGCTCTCACCTCGTCTGCTGTCCAGTGCAGCGCCCCGGCGAGGTGCTGAGGGGAGACGGGCCGCTCCTGGGCCAGCAGCCGGACCACTTGCCGACACAGGGCAGTATTTCTCTGGGGGCCGTCCAATGCCTCGACCACCGCTTTCGCAACGGCATCGAGGTGTGTGCCTTGCATCATCTATTCCTCTCTCATGCTCTTGACCGCCTTACCCGCTCTTCTCCTCAGGCTTTTCGGTGAAACGGGACTGAGCCACCCATCTTCCGACCAGCGCTGCCTCCTCAACCGAAAGCAGGATCGCTTCTGGATGGCTGGCCAGGAACGTCGATGCGGCTTGCCCCGACCGGAAAAAGAGGGACTGAGAGCAAAAGGTCTCTCGCACGCACTCGCTGCGCTCGGCTGGCAGAATCAGCGACATGACACTGCCAGCAGGAGTCAGGTCTTTGACCACTCCATCAGGGGTGGCCACAAAGGCGATGGGGTGCCCGGTCTGCGCGCACGTCGATTGGACCTGGGCTGACCTCTGCAGAGATGGGGGAAACAGGACCGTGTCAAAGGCACACCACGTATAGAGGGCTTTCCCGTCTAGCTGAAACTGATGCGAGGTCGGGAGCAGCGTGACGCCCCATCCGAGGATGTTACCCTGCTGATCAAACTCGGTATCCGGCAGATGCGCCAGGCGGCGCTCCAGTTCGTCCAGGCTGAGGTGGAGCGAGACCTGCAGGTCGGCTTTCGTGACCGGTTTGCCGCGCACGACCTGCTGGATAATCGGGCGACACAGGTCTTCCTGTTCACAGTACAACAACACTGACAGCCGTTTGGCAATCGTTTCAAGTGGTGGATGCTGCATCGGTTTCCTTCCTGCTTGTTTGTTGCGTGTGATGTGTGACGGCCGTGCGCTCAACTCGCGCAGCAACTGAGCCGGTTCACATCCTTGGTGAACGAGATGGCGACGAGCTTGAGCGCTTCGGCCATCGTCGGGTAGACGTGGATCAGGTCGATGAAGTCGTCTGTGGTGCCCCCGAAGCGCAGCGCCATCGCCGCCTCACCAATGACCTCGCCCGCGTTCACCCCAAGCATGGAGACACCAACGACCCGGCGCGTCGGAGCGTCCAGCACCATCTTGATCACGCCGCGCGTGTCGCGGATGGCCCCCGCTCGCGGCACGACGCTCATGGGGATCGTATTACACTCGCAGACGATCCCGGCAGCATTGGCCTCCTCGTCGGTCAGACCCACGACGGCAATCTGGGGATCAGTGAAGATGGTACGTGGGATAACGGTATGATCGACCTCGCGCGGCGGCTCCCCTGAGAGGGCATTGTGGGCGGCGAGCTTGCCGTCGTGCGCGCCAACGGGCGTCGCCATCTGGCTCCCGGTTTCTCGTCCAATCACATCGCCGGCGGCCCAGATATGGGATACACTGGTGCGCAGAGTACGATCAACCCGCACGGCTCCTGCTGAATCTACCTCCACGCCCGCTCGCTCCAGGCCGATCTCCTGTGTATTGGGACGTCGCCCGGTGGATACCAGGAGCTTTTCTGCTGAGAGGGTCTGCTGGCTGCCGTGCCGCTGGACCGAGAGGACAACTTCCTCTCCCTCAGAGCGTACCCCGCGCACCTGCGCTCCAGTGACAATCCGCAGGCCTTCCTCCTGGAGGATATCGGTGAGGGCTTCGGCGATTTCTGGCTCGTAGCCGGAGAGAATGCGTTTGCCGCGCATGACGAGGGTCACTTCCGTCCCAAAGCGGGCAAACATCTGGCCCAGTTCGAGGGCGATATAGCCGCCGCCCAGGATGAGCAGCGAACTGTGTTGCTCGCGCAGTTCGGTCCCCCAGTGTTCATCGGCAGAACTCAAGAGATCACTGGTGAGGTACGGGACATCTACGAGGCCCGGCATGTGAGGAATGCGCGGCTGTGAGCCAGTCGCGATCAGGAGCTGCGAGCCGATCAGGCGGCGCACCCCGACAGCGCTTTGGACCTCCACTTCATGGTCAGAAACCAGGCGCGCCTGGCCGGGGACCACCTGCATATGGTCGGGATCATCGAGCAAGCTCTCGTACTTGTGGGCGCGGTACTCCTCGATAATCTCATCCTTCTGGGCCACCAGATCCGCCCAACTGAACGGCATGTGGACCGGGGTAAGGCCAGGATATCGTGGGTTGGCGGCATTGTAGACCAGGCGCGCTGCCTCGATCAGGTTCTTGGATGGCAGACACCCCCGGTTAGCGCAGGTGCCCCCGACCGTGCGAGATTCGGTCATGACGACCGTCTTGCCAAGCTCGGCAGCGTGCAGCGCCGCGGCAAAGGCCGTCGAGCCGCTGCCCAGAATCACCAAATCATACCGTTCTTGCATTGATGTCATCGTAATTCTTATCTCCTTGTCGCAGGAAGGTCATCCGGCATGGGGGAACGCTCCTGCACGTGCGTCTCAGATGCGACCGGCGCACAGGTGGGACAGGCCGCATCCATCTCACGTTTCCTACGTTTCGGGCCGAACAAGAACCAGGCCCCCATCGCCAGCGCAACCACGAAGTAGATACCCGCCCCGGTGTAGATCAGGCCGGTTTTGCGGCTGAGAAAACTGCCCTGGGCAGTTTCGGCCAGGAGTGAGATCAGCAGCGGCAGGGTAATGAT
>CATPCK010000031.1 GCA_955652655.1 uncultured Ktedonobacteraceae bacterium
CCTGTAGCGATACGTCTCTCGTTTTGCTGGCTAATCGCGAATGGCCGTAGTTCCACCTCGCCTTCGGGGAAAACAGTATCGATATGACCTATCAGCAGAATTCGGGGTCCCCCAGGTGCGTTACCTGTATGTGTGGCAACGAGGTGGTTACCATATTGTTCCTGTCGATCAATGCGCGTGGAGAAGCCAAATGACTGAAAACGCTCCTGTAAATAAGCGCCAACGCGGTCGATGCCGCGTTTGGTATAGGTGCCGGAGTCGATGTTCACCGTCGTTTTCAAGTCATCGAGGTACTGTTCTATGAGCCGTTCGGCCTGTCGAACAACCTGGCGTGCATTCATATCACTCCCCCTGTTTTGAATTGCGCTATTTCTTCATCGCTATAGCCAGCTTCGCGCATCAACTCCTCCGTCTGTTCACCCATTGTCGGCGGAGCATAGCGCTGCTCGTCCTCATCGCCAGATATACGAGGGAAACTTCGCAGTGTATGAAATGACTCCTCTGCGCTCCCGCTGGTCACGGTAACACCGCGCCCCTGTGCGTGCTGATCGTTGAACGCCTCATCTATTCCATAGACCGGGCCAACGCAGGCATCGATCTCGGCCAGTTCAGCCACCCACTCGTCCCGCGTTTTTGTTTTGAAGATGGCGCGCAGCACATCCATCGCCTCTTCGCGCTCCCCCGGTCCAACTGGCATATGGAAAGGCAACAATTCAAGGTGGCCAATGTGGGTACAAAATGTATGCCAGAACTTTGGCTCCAGCGCGGCCAGCGTCACATACTTGCCATCTTTAGCCTCATAGATATTGTAACAGGGGAGACTACCATCGAGTGTGGAGTGACCCGGGCGGGGAGCCTTGCCCGTGTTCAGGTAGGCAGTGGCAACGAGGGGCAAGAGCGACATTACCCCTTCGGTCATCGATACATCGATTTTGCGTCCCTCCCCCGTCTGCGCCCGCCCTACGACGGCAGCCAGGATACCAATGACGGCCATATAACTCCCCCCCGCCAGGTCGGCAAGCTGCGTCGGCGGCATCGCTGGCTCGCCAAGAGCCCCACGGTTATAGTGTAGCAGACCGGCATAGCCAGCATAGTTCAAATCATGCCCCGCGCGCAGGCGATAGGGACCATCTTGCCCATAGCCGCTGATCGCGCAATATATAATCCCCGGCTGAACTTCCTTAAGCTGTTCATAGCCCAACCCCAGCCGATCCATCACCCCTGGGCGAAAGCTCTCCAGCACCACATCGGCATCGCGTACCAGCCGCAGAAAAACGTCGCGCCCCTCTTCCTTCTTGAGGTTCAGCGTAATGCTGCGCTTATTGCGATTGATCGCTGTGAAATACAGGCTCATCCCATCAGGGCCATGAGGCGGCATAAAACGCCCGTAGTCGCCACTTCCTGGTTCCTCAACTTTGATCACATCGGCCCCAAAATCCGCCATCATCTGCGATGCGTAGGCTCCGGGGAGTAGGCGTGAGAGGTCAAGTATCCTTATGCCACTGAGAGGCTGGCTCATGTAGGTCTGCCTTCCTTTTTTCTACTCAAACATACTCAGTTGCGGGGAAAACGTCCGCACGGAAGTACACCTCGTGCAAGAGTTTGCCATAGACATGGCAGAGTTCCGGGTCATGCCGCTTACTCTCTTGCAAGGTGGCTTTCGCGTCCTTCCACCCAGGCCACTTCTCCCCATCGCGGAGGCGACGAATCCACCAATTGTACAGCCCGCGACACTTGCTTTGCATAAACTCAAGTGCCTCCGCATCCAGGTCGCTGACCTCAAGCTTAATCTTTGTGCAAAGCAGCATCTTTCATCGCTTTCTTGTAGGAACGCAAGCTGTGCAGTCGTGAAGCAAATACCGTGATGATCGCTATCAATTCCTGTACCAATTTCTGATCATAGCTCTAACCATACTTAATTAGGGATTAGATGTCAAGAGAAAGAAACGCTTCTTCTGAGTCAGTACCCCTGCCATCAACTACAGGCCCAATTCCCCGAAATATGCACCGAATTAGACGCACCAGCAAGATCAACTTCCATCGAACCGGACTTCAAATCACTATTGATAGTAACCGCTGCCGGGGCATTGCCAGAATTACCCCAAACCGCTGTCGTCGATAAAGGCTGCTGCGCGAACACAACCGAGACTTGCCCGGCACCATAGGTTGCAGGACCTTTATAGGTAGGAACCCTGGAGACGTACGTATACTGCGTCCCTCCAACCGACCCGATGAAATAGAGATCGTACTCTTTCCCAGAAGTCGATGGACCGCACCTGGCGATACTCGTCACGGTCATGTTCCCTTTGACTGCCCCGGAGAAGGTTATATTGAAGACAGATTTCGTGCCCGCTACAGGCGTCAATCCTGTTATCGTTGAAGCGCAAGGGGTGGACTTCGAACCCGTGGTCGTTGGACAGGCGGTATTTACCGGAGTGATACTCGTACCATTACTTGAGGTCGGGCTTGTTCCGACAAGGGGGGCGGTCGAAGCCGCTTGTGGCTGCTGATGTAAAAAGAACAGCAGTGCTCCCGCGCTACCAGCAAGCACAAGTATGCATACTATCGCTAGCATTACCCATCTCAACCTGGAGCCACGCCTGGCTTTCGGAGCAGGAGAAATTGAGCCTTGTAAAGGAGGTTGTGACGGATCCACCTCATCTTCTATAGCTTGCGGCGTACTCACCTGGGTACCCGGTTCATCAACGCCAAGAGCCTCCTGAGGAGAGGCGGGCACCTCCATCGCTGCCGGCTCATCAGGTACACCGCTTTCTTCTCGTTCTCCATCTTCAGGATGCGCCAGTTCCTGCGTGCTTATTTCGGTAACGTCCTCCAGCTGATGTCCATTTTCCGGCCCTTGCACATGCCCCTCTTCTTTGGCATGCGGAAGCTCTTGCGTGCTCAGCGCCGTAACATCCTCCGGCTGATGTCCATTTGTTGCCCCTTCGGAATGTGCTAGTTCCTGCGTATCCAACGCGGCAACATCCTCTGGCTGCTGTTCCTTTGCCGGAGAGGTATCGGTATTTGTTGTCTCTTCATCTATCGTGCTAACTTGATTAAGTGTATGCCCACATTTACCACAGAAACGGGTATTGTCGGGTATCTCTGACCCACAAACAGTACAATGTTGCAAGGCTAGCTATCCTCCCTGTACAAGAAATAATACAAGGAAGTATATCACAGGCTTTAAAGATATAGAGAGAAAGTACAGGGAGCATGGTATGAATGTCATGCTCCCTGTACTTTCTCTCTATAACGACCTCAATTCATGAAGCCTTTTTTGTATGTTCCCTTTCCTCGGAAGAGGATGGCGCTTTAGACCTGGCAGCTCGTTTTTGCTTCACAGCCTTGGAGTCGCTCTCGGCTTGCATTTCTCGCTGGTACTCTTCCCTGCGGCGATTGTACTCCTCCATAGCCAACACATAGGCATTGTACATACGCTCAAGAACAGGTAAAGCGACTCCCCGCTGCTCCGCCATCGCCAGTTCGTACCACTTCTGCTGCATGCGCTCCTGTGCATATTCAAGCTGTGCTAAGGTCATACTATCTACTTTCTAGGAGGCTTTGCTGCGGCTCTGCCGGTACTCCTGGCTCAGTTGCCCGATCAATTCCTTGGCACTGGCGAAGCTCATACTCTCTACATGTTCGGGCTCTGGCTTGCCCAGGTGTTCGCAAAGCTTACGAATACTGCTGAGCTGCTGCTCCGTAGCTGCGCCATCAGGTGCCGGCTCCGTCGCTGTAGTAGCAGCCGAGTGTCCATCGCCATTCGCTGTGCCATTGCCCCTGGCCGCGGCAGGTCGAACCGTAGCTAACGCCTTGCGCCCGTTGTTATTATCGTTACTCTCAACCGGCGAGGCGCCACCCCGCTCTACTGGTGAATCCACGATACGATGCTCCTCATTGAGCTCTGGCGCAAATTGTGTACCGTATCCCAAAGCAGCTAAAGCTCTTCCAATTGCTCCGGTCTCAGCTTTCTCTATGTAGTCCGGGAAGCTAGCAGCACACTCCGACTTCGTTCCAGTTGCCCTGCCACCTTTTCCATCGCTAATAGTTGCTTTGAACCGCGCGTAACCTTTTGCGCGCTTCACAACCTTCTCGCTGCGCCGCCTCTCTGCGTTCCACACAAAGACCTCTTCCTCCATCTCCCGGTCAAGGTCCACTTCTACTTCCTCGGTGTCAATTGTCCCCTGCGGGCATAACTCTCTAAACCAGACCAATCGCCATTGCACGGGCAAATAGTCTTTGGAACCTTCCCTACTCTTTAACTGCATTAAGTGTTCGTTCGGATTGAACATGCGGGCACGCTGTTCTTCACGTTTCTGCCCACTACTGCGGTCGCTCATCTAGCACTCCTGTTCTTAATTATTAGAATATATGTTCTAATCAGTATACAAGAACCAACATATTCTGTCAAGTTGAAACACGTTGGCATGGGGACAAAAGCCGATCTTGTGAGCTCTACATCTTCATTTGTTGGCTGTCCAGGGTTCCGCTCTGAACAGCCAATTCAACACCATTCTGCCCGGCGAGCGACCTGCCGCGAGGGCGCTACTTCGCTGAGCACGGCTACATATATATTCTTTTTCAGGGGACAAAAAGAGGTTAAAAATCAGCTATTATGTAAACATCAAAGGAGAGAGAAAATAAGGAGTGGATACAAAAGCCGCTCCCGGAGATACCTGGGAGCGGCTTTTGACAGCATACATTAGAATATCCAAACACAGAGGCTACGCTCTGGCAGCTGTAACACGCTCTGTCACAAAGAAACCGACGATGAACAATACCGCGCCTACGACCAGGTGCAGGAAGTTGTCAGACAGATTGATACTGACTAGCCCCAGCAACGCTCCGCTGAACGTCAGACCCGGGATGAAACCGAGCACGGCGAGCAAGAGGTAGACGATACCTATCACGCGATTGTACAGCCTTGACCATCCAGTATAGGCAGCGGCGATCCCAAGGATACCGAAAAGCACGTGTACGAGATTGTGCAAAGTATTGACTGCAAAGATGCCTAAGAGCGATCCTCCAGGAACAAACGAGGGAATAAAACCCAGGATACCTATCAGGACGAAAACAATACCGACAAGCAATGCGACTGTTCGTTGTATATTAGCCATATTGGCCTCCTTTCTATAAGAGTATTACGTCAACCAGGAAATCTGGATTACCTTTGCGGCATTGAACGCAGAAACTCTGATAGAAAGAGAACACTACCTGCCTGCTGGTTTCACGAGCATTGTAATATCTCTTTTACTGGGGACGTCGAGTTCTCCGCCGGTTCAACACGATCACAATGATGGTGGCAATCACAACCACGCCAGCGGCTGCATAGTGCGAGAGATTCTCGGCGATGCTCAGCACTGTAGCTTGTTGCGGCGTCAGGCTCACCGATGATGGGTAGAGGCCGGTGATGATGAAGTGAGGCTGCCCTCCCACGTGAAAGGTGTTTACCGCCTGCCGTCCAGGGATATCCAGCATCACCACAGTTCCGTCCTTGACTGCTACGAAGCCGAATTGCCCGTCGCTGGTGATAGCAATCGACTGCGGGGAGGCAGGCATCGCAATTACCCGCAGCGGTTCATGTGGAGTAGCGCTCGTTGCCGGGCTGAGCGGTGCGAGCACAGCGACACGATTGTGCTGTCGATCGGGCACATAGACTTCACCATTCGTTTCATCGAAATCCATCGGTCCAAATGATCCACCGCTGAGCAGTCGAGGGAAAACCCGCCGTGAGTGGAGGTCAA
This sequence comes from uncultured Ktedonobacteraceae bacterium, assembly GCA_955652655.1. Lineage (GTDB taxonomy): Bacteria > Chloroflexota > Ktedonobacteria > Ktedonobacterales > Ktedonobacteraceae > UBA11361. The sequence goes on from CATPCK010000031.1 coordinate 5,748, forward strand.
CGGCGTCAACACTCCCCTGCTGCGTCGTCACATAGGCGACCGGGCCGGGCGGGATGCTGAGATAGCGCGGTCCGTCACCCAGCGCAATGTTCGCAAGCTGTTTGCCGGCGGCATCGAAGATGGTGAGCCCCAGGGCATTAGCAACCCACAGTTGATTCCCGTTGCCACCCAGGATGCTGCCTCCCACGATGGCGACAGCGATCCCCTCCACAGGTCCACTGGTTGTCAATGTATGGCGGATTGTACAGGTCATAGGATCGATCGCCTCTACCACGTTCGCGTCGGTTCCTGCCGCGTAAAGCGTATTGGTGCCCGGGTCGAGTGTAAGGAGTGTGGGATGCCCAGGATAGGGAGCAGTGCAGAGGGCCTTTTTCGTATATGTCGCAACGACAGCGACACGCTTGAGGGCTGGCTGAGTGACATAGAGCAGCCTCCCATCAACACTCAGGAGAATCGTCTGTGGGTCGCCGTTCACATCAAGCGCGCCCGTCACCCGCTGTTGAGCAATGTCGATCACGTTGATTCCACTGGTTGTCCCTGCGACGTATGCCAGGTTAGGAGCGCCGCCATCAGCGCGAACAGGGGGAGAGAGCAAGGAAGAGAGCAACATAAAGCCGCATAAGGCCAGGACTAACCTGGCTACAGGTAACACTATCCTCATCACAGGGTCTTTCTTTTAGAGACAATGCATCACATCTATAGCACGTTCGCTTCTCCGAAAAGAATACGTAGAAAAACCCTCTTTGGATGTTTTTCTCTCATCAGGTTTCTACCTTCCCCCATTTTTGTGCTATATTACATACAACACAATTGATACTCAATCATTGAGCACAACCTTCAAGGTTAGAGGAAAACCAATGAACGCCACATCCATCTACAAC